>NZ_QYZY01000337.1:0-11723 GCF_003838035.1 Desulfonatronospira sp. MSAO_Bac3
AGAGCTATTTGACAGGATTAACAGGATTAAGAGATGGATAAAGAAAAAAATCATTTTGTCCTGGCCGGAAGCCAGGCCAAAAGGTTATCACTCCAGCACTCACTTTTTTCCTGCATTCATGAGTGCCGGAAGAAAGTGAGTGCTGGATGGTTAATGCAATCTGCGGCTTCCGGCCGCTGATTGCTTATCCTGTCATCCTGTTAATCCTGTCTAAGGCCTGCCACGCTTCTTAGCGTGGTTATTGTTTTTTATGACAGGATATCTAGAGTAAGTCTAATCAAGCTGCTTCTGCAGTGCGTCCTTGACCTCTTCTATACTGCCGCTTCCGTCCAGTTCAATGTACTTGAAGCCTTCCTTGGCTGCCAGGTCTTTGAAGAAATAGGCTGCAGCCAGGGTCCCGTTCTCGGTATCGTAATAAATATCGTGACGTTTATCGATGGCTTCCTCGTCCTGGTCATCGGACCTGGCCTTGAGCTCTCCTCCGCAGATGCGGCACTTGTCGCCGTCGGGCATGATGGCTTCCACGTAAATGTTATTGGGATGGTTGGGATCATTGGCACACAGCCTGCGGCCCATGATTCTCTTTTTGGCCGCATCCCTGGAGAGCTGAACCTCTATGACATAATTGAGCTTCATGCCCTCTTTCTGCAGGGCGTCCCACAGCATCTTGGCCTGGGCGGGATTGCGCGGGAAGCCGTCCAGGAGCCATCCTCCCTGGCCTTCCTTCTTGAGTGTCTCCAGGACCATGGGAACAGTGATCTCATCAGGGACCAGCTCCCCCTTGTCTATGTACTCTTTGGCCTTCTGCCCGAGTTCTGTACCCTGCTTGATATGTTCTCTGAAGATGGCTCCCGACTCGATGTGGGCAAGATTATACTTGTTTTTGACCAGAGAACCCTGTGCACCTTTTCCGCTTCCGTTTGGACCGAAAATTAAGCTGTTCAATTTGGACCTCCTTTTTTAAATACAAATTTACGCCAAAATATCCTCAACAGTCTTATATGTCAATCAATCCCTGAACATGTTCATAAAACACCTGGCAGGACGATAATAACAGGACTTGGCAACAGAACCTGCATGGGATATACAGGATGAATTCAGGGTCAAAACATCCCTGTATTAATATCGGGTGCAGCACAAACTTCAAATCTCAAGGTGTTTTCATGAAGACCAAGTTTATTTTCATTACCGGCGGAGTTCTCTCCTCCCTGGGCAAAGGACTGGCAGCAGCCTCCATTGCCGCCCTGCTCAAGGCCCGGGGGCTCAAGGTGACCCTGCAGAAGCTGGATCCCTATATAAATGTCGATCCCGGGACCATGAATCCTTTTCAGCACGGAGAGGTTTACGTCACTGAAGACGGGGCCGAGACCGATCTGGACCTGGGACATTACGAGCGCTACCTGGATCAGCCCATGAGCCAGTTGAACAACTTCACCTCAGGCTCCATCTATCATTCAGTGATAACCAAGGAACGCCGTGGTGATTATCTGGGCGGCACCGTCCAGGTTATCCCCCACGTGACCGACGAAATAAAAAACGCCATTTTGAGTGTAGCCACCGATGACGAAGACGTGGCCATCATCGAAATCGGTGGAACTGTGGGAGACATTGAAAGCCTTCCCTTCCTGGAGGCCATCCGGCAGCTGAGAGGAGACCTGGGCAAGGAAAACGTCCTGTACATACACCTGACTCTTGTACCCTACATCAAGGCCGCAGGGGAAATCAAAACCAAGCCCACCCAGCACAGCGTCAAGGAGCTTCGAAGCATCGGCATCCAGGCGGATATCATCCTGTGCCGCTGTGAAGTTGACCTGGAACAGGATATAAAATCCAAGATCGCCCTTTTCTGCAATGTGGATCCGGATGCGGTTTTCACTGCCCGGGACGTTCAGAGCATATACGAAGTTCCGCTCATGCTCTACGATGAAGGACTGGACCAGAAAGTGGCCATCCTGCTCAAGCTTCCGGCCAAAAACCCCGGCCTGCAGGCCTGGGAAAACCTGGTATATCGCCTGAACCACTACAAAAGCGAACTGCATATAGCCATAGTAGGCAAGTACGTAGACCTCAGGGAATCCTATAAAAGCCTGCATGAGGCATTGATTCACGCCGGCCTGGAAAATGAAACCAGGGTCATACCCAGGTACATAAATTCAGATGACCTGTCTCAAGAAAGCCTTGCCCGGCAGATGCAGGGGGTTCACGGGGTTCTGGTCCCCGGAGGCTTCGGGACCCGGGGCATAGAGGGCAAAATTTTGGCCATCAGGTATGCCCGGGAAAACAACATCCCCTTTTTCGGGATCTGCCTGGGCATGCAGTGCGCGGTCATTGAATACGCCAGAAACGTACTCCAGCTGGAAGGGGCCGACTCCCAGGAATTCAACCCGGATACACCTTACCCGGTAATCTATCTAATGACCGAGTGGTTTGACTTTAGAAACCGTACCACCCAGAAACGCGATACCGGCAGTCACAAAGGGGGCACCATGCGCCTGGGCGCATACCCCTGCGTTCTCAAGACTGGCACTAAGGCCATGCAGGCCTACAACACCTCCGAGGTATCGGAAAGACACAGGCACAGATACGAATTCAACATGAAATTCGCCCCGGATTTCAAGTCCCATGGCCTCATCCTCAGTGGTCTTTCACCTGATGAAAAACTGGTGGAGATCGTTGAGCTCAAGGACCATCCATGGTTCCTTGGCTGTCAGTTTCACCCGGAATTCAAATCAAACCCCATGCGGGCCCATCCCCTGTTCAGGGAATTTATCCGCGCCGCCGGGCAGTATGCACTCCCTGAAGAAAAAAATCCGGATAAGGCTTCCGGGGAAAAATCACTTGATAAAGAACCTTGAATGACCAACACTCCTGATGCTATGAAAGATCTCTTTGAATCAAGCAGAAAAGACCTGTTTTTCATCCTGGGCCCGTGCGTGCTGGAAAGCAGGGACATGGCCCTGCAGACGGCAGAGAGCCTGGCCGGTATGGCCGCCAGCCTGGATGTGAACATCGTCTTTAAAAGCTCCTTTGACAAGGCCAACCGCAGCTCCCTTGACGGGTTCCGGGGTCCGGGCATGGAGAAAGGCCTTGAGTGGCTGCAGGAGATAAAAAAACGCACAGGCCTGCCCGTTATTACGGATATACACGCCCCGCAGCAGGCGGATGAAGCGGCCGGGGTCGCCGACGTGATCCAGATCCCCGCCCTTCTTTGCCGGCAGACCGATCTCATCCTGGCCGCTGCTGCCACGGGAAAAATCGTAAACATCAAGAAAGGCCAGTTCATGGCCCCCTGGGACATGGCCGGGGTGGTGGACAAAGCCGCCTCCAGGAACCCCGGCATATGGCTCACTGAGAGGGGCACAACTTTCGGCTACAACAACCTGGTAGTGGACTTCAAGTCCATTGCCATCATGTCCGGGCTTGGATTTCCGGTCATCCTGGACGCAACGCACTCGGTGCAGCTTCCCGGAGGCCTCAAGACCGCCTCCGGAGGTCAGCGCGAGTTTGTCCCGGTCCTGGCCCGGGCCGGAGTGGCTGCAGGGGCTCACGGCATATTCATGGAGGTTCACCCCCGTCCGGAAATGGCCCTTTGCGACGGGCCCAACTCCTGGCCTATAGATGAAACCTTTTCTCTGCTGCAAAACCTTTTGAAGATAAGAGACGCCCTGCATGCATAACCATCCGGCTCAAGCCGCGCAAAAAGTAAAACTTCTTGTCCTGGACGCCGACGGGGTGCTTACCGACGGTGGTCTTTACTACGACCCCGATGGACGGATAATAAAAAGGTTCAATGTCCAGGACGGGCTGGGGCTTAAGCTGGCCATGGCCGCCGGACTGGAGGTGGCTGTGATAACCGGGCTCAATTCCGGCGCGGTGGAAACAAGAGTCAAAGAACTTGGAATAAATGATTATTTTTCAGGATCAACCCATAAAATGCCCTTCATCAGGCAGCTTTCCCGGGAAAAAAACCTGTTGTTTTCGCAAATGGCCTACCTCGGTGATGACTGGGTGGACGCAGGTCCTATGCAGTGCGTAGGACTTCCCATGGCTGTGGCCAATGCCCAGCCGGAAATCAGGAAGCTGGCCGCCTGGACCAGTACACAAAGAGGCGGCCACGGAGCAGTGCGTCAGGCCGTGCGTTTTATCCTGCAGGCCCAGGGAAGGCTGGAACAGGAGTGGCGCAAATGGGTCCAGAAACATGCTTAAGAAAGCCTTTCCCATAATCCTTACGGTTATGCTCATGTTTTTCCTGCTGAGCATTTTCTGGCGCGAAACCCCGGGGCCGAGACAAGTTGACTTTGACCAGGACCTGGAAGTTGATTTAAACATCAGGGATCTGACCCTGGTTCAAAGCGGCCGGGACAAAAAAATCTGGGAGCTTGACGCAAAACAGGCAGGCTTCATGCGCAAGGAGAACATCTACCTTCTGCAGGAACCTGTCATGACCTATTTCGGAGAGAAAAACGGCGAACCTGTTGAAATCAGGGCTGCCCGGGGCAGAATAGACCAGGACAGCGGAACCCTTTATATGTGGCCCGACGTAAAGGCCCGTTCAGGGGGCCTTTACACCACTTCAGAAAAGGCTACATACAAGGAAGGCGAGGGACATGTCCTGCTGGAAGACAATGTTTCCTTTACGGGCCGGGGCATGAGGGTAGACACCCCCAGGGCCCTTATAATGCTTGAAGAGGACAAAATCGTGGCCACCCAGGGTGTCAGGACCAGCATCCGGGGAAACTGAACAAAACACATCATGAACAGAATACAGGCAATCACAATGCACTGCAGATTTTTTCCCTATATCCTGGTCTGTGTCCTGGCGGCCTTATTTCTTTACCCTGCCGGGATCCAGGCTGAAAACGACAAGGGTACGGAGATTACCTCACGGGACATGACCTTTAAAGGCGCGGAAAATCTAATTGTGTTTTCCGGTGACGTTTATGTCCGCCGCCCTGATTTCGAGCTCTGGTCAGACAAGCTTTACGTATATCTCAGGTCGGATGCGGACATGGATGAGACCGCACCTGAAGCCGGAGAAGATGATGACATAGAGAAAATCGTCGCCCGGGGACAGGTGCGGATCCAGGGAGAAGGCAGGGAGGGCCGCAGCGGACTTCTGACATATTATCCCGACACAGAGATTGTAGAACTGGAGCAGGACCCCAGGCTTATTGAAGGCAAAAACAGTGTTGAAGGGGAAAAAATCGTTCTCAACCTCAAAGACAATACATCCCGGGTATACGGCAGCGAGGAAAGAAGGGTCCGGGTAATCTTTCATTCAGACGATTCAGACGGGGACGGACAGTGAGCACCCTGCAGGCCCTTGACGTTTACAAGCAGTATGGCAAAAAACCCGTGGTCAAAGGAATATCCCTGGACATAAACCGGGGAGAAATAGTGGGGCTTCTTGGTCCCAACGGCGCCGGCAAGACCACGACCTTCTATATGCTGGTGGGCATCATCCCCCCCACCAAAGGCCGGGTGGCACTGGCCGGTCAAGATATAACTGGACTTTCGCTGCCCAAAAGGGCAGAGTTGGGGATGAGTTATCTGCCGCAGGAAAGCTCCATTTTTAAAAAACTGAGCGTCTATGACAACTTGATGCTTATCCTGGAGTACACCTGCAGGGACAGAAAGCTCCGCCGGGAAAAGGCCGAGTCTTTGATGCACGAACTGGGAATATCTAAGCTTGCTCATCAGAAGGCCTCCTTTCTTTCCGGAGGGGAAAGGCGGCGTCTGGAAATAGCCAGGTCCCTGATAAAGGACCCTGAATTCATTCTTCTGGACGAACCCTTTGCAGGCATTGATCCCATTGCAGTGGATGATATCCAGAAAATTGTGCTTAAGCTAAAGGAAAAAAACATAGGTGTGCTCATTTCAGATCACAACGTGCGCGAAACCCTGAAAATCTGCGACAGGGCATCCCTCGTATTTGAAGGCCAGGTTATACTGAACGGCACACCAGGGGAAATAGCCCAGGACGCCCGGGCCAGACAGGTATACCTGGGCGAATCTTTTCAATTGTAGGCAGGATAGCAAGACATGTCCCTGGAACTAAGACAACAGCTGAAACTTTCACAGCAACTGGTGATGACCCCGCAGCTGCAGCAGGCCATCAAGCTGTTGCAGCTGTCCAGAGTGGAGCTGCTGGAAGTGGTGCAGCAGGAACTTATGGAAAACCCCATCCTGGAGGAGGCCCAGTACCAGGAGGATGAGCAGGCGGCCCGGGATATTCACCAGACAGACAACCGCAAAAACAGCCTCAACAGCGAAGAACAGTCCATGATTAAGAATGCGGACTGGGAAAACTACCTGGGCGAATTTTCCAGCAGTTCCAAACAGTCCGCACACCAGGAGCGTGAAACCACTGAAGAGATGCAAAGCTTTGAGACCAGGTACTCTTCCAAGCCTTCCCTGGAGGGACATCTCTTCTGGCAGCTTCAGCTGCAGGATTTTTCAGCGGACGACATGGTTATCGGAGAAGAAATTATCGGCAATCTTGATTCCCGCGGTTACCTCCAGGCCACCTCCCGGGAAATAGCCGAAGCCGCCGGTACAGAACCGGACCAGGTGGAAAGGGTACTAAAACGCATACAGCATTTTGACCCCATAGGTGTCGGCTCCCGGGACATACAGGAATGCCTGCAGGTACAGCTTGAAGCCCTCAACGAGGACGATCCGGTGCTCACTTCCCTGGTAGAAGAGCACCTGGAAGATATTGAGAAAAACCGCATTGCTCCCCTTCTCAAGAAATTCAAGGTCAGCCGGGAGTACATGCAGGAATATATCGAGGTCATAAGAAGCCTGGATCCCTTCCCCGGCTCCAGCTACGGCAGCGAGGACGTTGTCTACATCAGTCCGGATATTTATGTTTACAAGTATGAGGACGACTTTGTCATCCTTTTGAACGAAGAAGGACTGCCCAACCTGCAGCTCAGCTCCTTTTATACCGGTGAAAACCAGCTGGTCAAAGACAAGAAAAACAAGCAGGAAAACGAATACATCCAGGAGAAAACCCGTTCAGCTGTATGGCTCATGAAGAGCCTGCACCAGAGGCAACGCACCCTTTACAAGGTGATGCAGAGCATACTCAAATTTCAAAGGGAGTTCTTCGAGCACGGAGTAAGCCGGTTAAAGCCGCTTATACTCAAGGAAGTGGCCGAGGACATAGAAATGCACGAGTCCACGGTGAGCAGGATCACCACCAGCAAATACGTTTCCACTCCCTACGGCATTTTTGAGCTCAAATTTTTCTTCAACAGTGCCCTGAGCATGGATGGAGGGGGCCATGTGGGCTCTGAAAGCGTAAAGGCCGCCATCAAGAAGATGGTCCGCGAGGAAGACCCCAAAAAACCACTGAGCGATGAAGCCATAGCCGCCATTTTAAAAGAAAACCTGGATGTCAACATTGCCAGGCGTACTGTGGCCAAGTACCGCATGGCCTTAGACATCCCTTCTTCCTCAAAGAGGAAAAAGTTTTTCTGATCCCAAAGCTATATATTAATCGAAGGAGGCAAGCATGCACATCAAATTCAATTTCAAAAATTTCGAACCCTCTGATCACCTGAAAAACTATGCCCGGGACCGTTTTGAAAAACTGTCCAAATATATAACCGACAATGACGACGTTTCTTTGCAGGTAAACATGGAAGTGGAGAAATTCAGGCACATCGCCGAATGCATACTCACGGGAAAAGATCTGCATATCTCGGCCAACGAGGAAACAGAAGACATGTACTCCACCGTGGACCTGAGCCTGGACAAGCTTGAAGCCCAGCTCAAGAAACAAAGGGACAAAATCAAGGACAAAAAGAAAAAAACACGGGAAAAGCAGCAGGTGCGCATGGACGTGGTCAGTTTTTCCCCTGCAGAGGAGGGGCAGAGCCGGGAACCGCGGATAGTGGCCACGGACCACTACGAACCCAAGCCCATGCCCTTAGACGAGGCCGCCATGCAGCTGGAAACCATGGGCTACGAATTTCTGGTCTTTTTAAACGCTGAAACTGAAAGGGTAAACGTGGTTTACCGCCGCAAGGACGGCGACTTCGGCTTTATTGATCCAGGCGTATAAGCTGGTCTGGAATAATCAATAATAGAGAGATACAATGCATCTTGCGGATTTTTTGAGCCCGGACCAGATCGTTGCAGGCCTGGCCTCCAGAACCAAGGCGGAAGTTCTGGATGAACTTGCTGCACCCCTGGTGGAAAAACATGACTTCCTGGAGCGCAGTGAGGTCAACAGCGTGCTCGTAAGCCGGGAGAACCTGGGCACCACGGGCATAGGCGACGGCGTGGCCATACCCCACGGCAAGATAGCCGGCCTGGACAACATCCTCATCAGTGCCGGTCTCAGCCGCGAAGGAGTGGACTTTGCAGCCCTGGATCACAAGCCGGTACACATTTTTTTCCTGGTCCTGGCTCCGGAAAAAAGCGCCGGCAAGCATCTCAAAATCCTGGCTTTTATATCCAGGCTGCTGCAGGACCCTGACTTCAAGGATTCCTTCATCAACGCCCAGACCAGGGAAGAACTATGGAATCTAATAAACAGAGTTTAATCACGGAGTTACCAGACAGGGAAAAAGACCATACAGGCTGCTACCCGGTGGTTATAGTCACCGGCCTTTCCGGGGCGGGGAAAAGCACAGCCCTCAACGTCTTTGAGGACCTGGGCTTTTTCTGCGTGGACGGACTTCCTGTGACCCTGGCCCCCACTATAATGGAGCTTTTTTCCAGGGAAAACCCCAAAAACTTCCGGGGGCTGGCCCTGGGTATGGACCTGCGTCAGAGCGACTTCGCCAGTGAATGGTCCCGTGTGCGGGACCAAATGTCCCAGAGCAGGATTTGTCTGCAGATAATCTACCTTGAAGCAGGCTCGCCGGTACTGGTAAGACGGTACGCTGAAACTAGGCGTCCGCACCCCATGGAAGGAGAAGGCATCGGCCTGGAACAGGCCCTGGAAAAGGAAAAACAGATCCTGGAACCACTGCGCAGCGATGCTCACCTGGTGGTGGACACATCGGATTTCAGCATCCACGACCTGCGCCGGGCACTCAAGGAAAAATGGGAATGCCTGGACCAGGTTCTTGCCGGTATACGGGTGCATATAATTTCCTTTGGATTCAAATACGGCATGCCTTCCGAGGCCGACATGGTCCAGGACCTGCGTTTTCTGCCCAACCCTTTTTTTGAACCAGAACTCAAAAGCCTGTCAGGCAGAGATACGGCTATTGCGGATTATGTGCTGGGCAAGCCTCCGGGGTCTTCCTATCTGGAAAAATACAAGGACTTCCTTGGCTTTATCCTGCCCCTGTTTCAAAAGGAGGGCCGCTACAGGCTGACCATGGCTTTCGGGTGTACCGGGGGCAGACATCGCTCCGTGGCTGTAGCCGAAAACGTGGCGGATTTTCTGAAAAAAAACGGCTACTTAGTGTCACTGGAACACCGACATTTTCAACTGGGTTGATTGCTTGCAGCAGTAGATAGCAAATCCCCTCCCCGGCCAGGAGGGCCGTGGGTGTTGACAGCTTACAATCAACCACCCCCGACCCCTCCTTAACTAAGGAGGGGAGCAGATCGAGGCGTGGCAACACTCTGTCGCATGCATCTGTATAAATACTTCGTCTGGATCGTGATTAAACTTCCACCACCCAAGCAAGTCCAAGCCACGGTTTAGCTCCCCTCCTTGACAAGGAGGGGTCGGGGGTGGTTGTATAAAATCCCTTCCTTATCTGCTCCATTTTTCAAGCAGTAAGGAGAAATCGGGGATGGTTGACAACCAACTTTGAAACATCCCATTTTCAAATTAAACCTGTGACCAGAGCATCATGATAGGAATTATATTAGTCACTCACGGCGATTTCGGGTCCGGTCTTCTGCATGCGGCGCAGACCATGGTGGGAGAAAGCGGCAACTGCTGCGCCATAGGAGTGGATGTTTCCAGGCCCATGCAGGATATCATTGACCAGTTGAAGCAGAAGGTTAAAGAAATAGACACAGGCAGCGGTGTAGTAATCCTTACGGACATGTTCGGGGGAACCCCTACCAATATCAGCCTGTCCCTTTTAAGTCACGGGCATATAGAGGTTATTACCGGGGTGAACCTCCCCATGCTTTTAAAGGCGCTCTCCGGCAGGACCCAGGAACTTGGAGACCTGGCCCAGGAAATCAAATCTGCCGGCAAACAGGGAATCCTCGTGGCCGGGGACGTGCTCAAAAGGCAGGTGGCCGGCTCCGGAAAAAAGGGCGAGTAAGACAATGTTCTGGGTACGCATAGACAATCGCCTGATCCACGGCCAGGTTATCGAGACCTGGCTGCCCTACGCGGGTTCAAGCACCATTCTTGTGGTCAATGATGAACTCGCTGCAGACCCGGTGCGTCAGGAAATCATGGGGCTTGCCGTACCCAGCCACATCGACATAACTTTTGCATCCATCAAGGAAAGCCCCCGCGTCCTGCATACAACTTTAAAGGACAGACTTTCCTCGGTTTTTATACTCTTCGACAATTGTCCGGACGCCAGGCAGGCCTTTGATCAGGGCCTGAACTTCGACTGGATCAACATTGGCAATATTCATTACAGCCCGGGCAGAAAACAGGTCTGCGCCCACATCGCCCTGAGCCAGGACGACAGCCTTTGCCTGGAATACTTTTACAGGCAGGGGGTAAAGCTGGATTTCAGGTGCGTGCCCCACAAAAGCGTTCAGGTGGATTCATGGTAGCCCTGGAAGAAATGAGTATTTTAAACACTGTCCTGCTGGGGGGTTTTTTTTTGCCGTCTTTTCCCTGTTTCGTTTTGCTCTTCACCTGGGCCTTCTTGAACGCCCCCTGGTGGCCGGCTTCTTCCTGGCCCTCATTACCGGTGAAGTCTTCCCGGTTTTGCTCATCGCCGTATTTTTCGAACTGCTGTGGCTGGATCTCATTCCTGCAGGCACCTTCATCCCGCCCAACGCCATCTTCTGCGTAACCAGCGTCACATTACTGTATGGGCATTTTCAACTGGAGCACACCGGCCAGATATTTCTGCTCATGCTCCTGAGCATCCCCGGGGCCTATATCCTTTCGCGCATTGAAGGCTGGTACAGAATCCGGCAGAACAAAAAATACAACCTGATTCTGCGCCAGAGCAGGGACAGGTTCAGCTCATACAATCCAGGAAAAATGATCATGCAGTCCCTGGTCGGGTCCTTCGGCGTGGGCTTGGTGACAGCCTGTCTGGGCATCTATTTCCTGGCCATAGTATATCCTCATTTAAAGGACCTTTTCCAGTTTCAGCGCGAAATGGACTGGTCCCTCATCCTGCTGGCCGCCAGCTTCAGCGCCCTGGCCGGACTCAGAGTCAAAAAAGCCTATACCTCCCTTGTAGTGGGCATGGTCCTGATAAGCGCAGCCCTGGCCTGGATGCAATGGCCTGTATTGGCCTGAAGGTCAGGAGCTGATTATCGAACCACCCCCGGCCCCTCCTTAACCAAGGAGGGGAGCAGATCGAGGCATGGCAACACTCTGTCGCATGCATCTGTATAAATACTCCGTCTGGGTATTGATCAAACTTCCATCACCCAAGTAAATCCAAGCCACGGTACAACTCCCCTCCCTTAGGAAGAAAGTATGGGTGTATGGGGGTATCCATGTGTGGGTGTAAAGATATTTTTACTCCCATACTCCCATACGCCCCTACTTCCATACTTCTTAAGGCCGGGGTGGTTGTATGAACTCCCTTCCTTAT
>NZ_QYZY01000338.1:0-7607 GCF_003838035.1 Desulfonatronospira sp. MSAO_Bac3
ACAAGAAACTTAGACAGGATTAACAGGATTGACAGGATAAGCAATCAGCGGCCCCGGTGAAATCAGCTGCGCTGTCCTTCGGAATTTCACAGGGCAAGCCGGAAGCCGCAGATTGCATTAGTCATCCAGCACTCACTTTCTTCTGGCATTCATGAGTGCCGGAAAAAAGTGAGTGCTGGAGTGATAACCTTTTGGCCTGGCTTCCGGCCAGGACAAAATGATTTTTCTCTTAATCAATCTCTTAATCCTGTTAATCCTGTCAAATAGCTCTTTTCTTTATTGGGTTGCGGGCAAAGCCCGCTTTAGATTATGCGGGGTTGGAAGTAAGCCAATGCGTGAGGCAAGGCCTGCCTCTGCCGATAAATAAATGAAACCAAGGGGGAGATATGATTCAGAAGACCGAGAATATCTGGTTTGACGGGCAACTGGTGCCGTGGGACGAGGCCAGGGTGCACGTGCTAACGCACACACTGCATTACGGAGTGGGGGTTTTTGAGGGCATCCGAAGCTACAAGTGCAAAGACGGCACTTCAGCCCTTTTTCGCCTGGAAGAACATGTGGAGCGGCTTTTTAATTCCGCCAGGACAGTGGAAATGGAAATTCCCTTTACAGAGGAGGCAATCTGTCAGGCCATAGTCGACACCCTCAAGGCCAACAAAATGGACCAGGGATATATCCGGCCCCTGGCCTTCATAGGGGACGGGGCCATGGGAGTACATCCCGGGGAAAATTCCATCAGGGTCATTATAGCCACCTGGCCCTGGGGTACTTATCTTGGAGAGGACGCCCTGCAAAGCGGCATCCGGGTCAGGACATCAAGCTTTACCCGGCACCATGTAAATGTCATGATGACCAAGGCCAAGGTGGCGGGCAACTATGTCAACTCGGTGCTGGCCAAAAGAGAGGCCAAAGCTGACGGATATGACGAGGCCCTGATGCTGGATGTGGACGGATACGTATCCGAGGCCACCGGAGAAAACATTTTCCTGGTCAAGCACGGCAAGCTCAAGACTCCACCCCTGGGTTCCATCCTGGGGGGCATTACCAGGGATTCCATAATTACCATGGCCCGGGACATGGGGTATGAAGTAACAGAGCAGCGTTTTACCCGTGATGAGCTTTACATGGCTGATGAGGCCTTTTTCTGCGGTACCGCGGCAGAAGTCACCCCCATCAGGGAAGTGGACCGCAGGACCATCGGTCAGGGCAAGGCCGGACCCAACACCCTGCTTTTCCAGAGCGAATACTTCAAGATAGTCCGCGGGGAAAACATGAAGTACGCTGAATGGCTGTATGACTATGAGATATAGGTATGGAAAGAAGAAATGATGAATGCGGAATGCGGAATGAGGAATAAGGAAGAGGGGAAGATGGGGAGAAAGTGCCGGAAGGCCGGGCAGGGATTTGATTCAGGCCTGACAGGCAGGCTTTAAACCGGGAAGATTGATATGGCCAAGGCAGGACTTACAGCCAGATATAGACCGCAGAATTTCGCCCAGGTGGCGGGACAGGATTTCATCAAGAGCATTCTGTCCCGGGCGGCGGGGCAGGACAGGCCTTCCCACGCCTATCTGTTCAGCGGCACCAGGGGGGTGGGCAAGACCACCCTGGCCCGGATTTTGTCCAAAGCCATAAACTGCTACAATGGGCCTGCCCCTGAGCCCTGCAACCAGTGTTCAAGCTGCGAGCAGATAACCAGGGGTGCTTCACCGGATGTATGGGAAATAGATGCTGCTTCGCATACCGGCGTGGACAACGTACGCAAGCTGCGCGAGGATGTGGCCTATTCTCCCATGAGCGGCAGGTACAAGGTGGTCATTATTGACGAGGCCCATATGCTGTCCACATCGGCGTTCAACGCCCTGCTCAAGACCCTGGAAGAACCCCCAGCCCACTGTGTATTCATCATGGCCACTACTGCTCCGGAAAAGTTTCCGGCCACAGTGATCAGCAGGTGCCAGCATTATGTTTTCAAACGCCTGACCCACGGCGAGCTTTTTGCGCATCTTTGCTTTGTCCTGGACACCGAAGGGGTATCCTACGAAAAGGAAGCAGTGCATCTTTTGACGCGCCGCGGATCCGGCAGTGTCCGGGACAGCATGTCCATGCTGGGCCAGGTGCTGGCCCTGGGAGACGAGGGGCTGAAGACCGCGGATGTCCGCCGGGTCCTGGGACTTGCGGATCAGGAGCTTTTTCTGCGCCTGATGCAGCATATCCTGGATCAGGACCTGGTCCGGCTGCACGAGATGGTCAATTATCTCCTGGAACAGGGTCTGGATCTTGGTTTTTTCCTGCAGGAAATGGCCCAGTGCTGGCGTAATATGTTTCTTCTTTCCCAGGGTGGTCAGGAGGCTGGAAAAGTCCTGGACCTGCCGGCGGAAGAGGTTGAAAAGTGGCGGGAAATGGCCGGCATGTTTGCGGCCTCAACCATTCATGCCGGGTGGCAGATGGTCCTGGAAAGCCGCAAAAGCATACTGGGCAGTTACGAACCGGGAATCAGCCTGGAACTCATGCTTTACAATCTGGCTTATCTGCCAGAGCTTATTCCTGTTTCCGGGTATGCCCCGGAGCCGCAGCCCCGGGGAGAGACCAGGCAGAACACGGCAGAAAAAAAATATCCTGCAGGCGGGGAAAAAAAAAGCCTCAATAATGAATATAAAACATCCAGCTCTCCCGGGGAACCTGAGGTAGTAACTGAAAATTTCCAGGAATTCCAGGACAGGGGGGAGGATAAAGCTGAGGTTCAAGAAGAAAAGCCGCCCGGGACAGAAAAAGACTGGGACGGTTTTCTGGATTACTGCCGGGAGCATTGCCGCGATGATATGACTCTGGCCAGGATGCTCAAGCAATGCAGCGCCAGTATTGACAAAGATCAGCTGACTCTTAAACCGGAAGAAGAGTATGTTCGGTCCGCTCTGCTAAGAAACGGCCGCGAAAAAAAACTGTCCACCCTGACTGGCAGTTTTTTCGGCAGAGAAATGCAGGTGGTTTTTCAAGCTGGAGCAGCCCCAGAGATTTTTGATGCTTCACCAGAGGAAAAGGCGCGCAATCATCCGGGGGTGCAAAGATTAATGGATGCATTTGATGCCCGGATAATGGATATAAGCAGAAACAACGACAAACCCAACTCATAAGGAGAAAACAAAACATGCAGGATTTGGTAAAACAGGCCCAGATGATGCAGAAGAAAATGGCCAAGATGCAGGAAGAGCTGAATGCCCGGGAGGTGGAGGCATCCGCCGGCGGAGGCATGGTCACGGTAAAGGTGAATGGGGGACAGGAAGTCCTGGAAGTACGGATTGAAAAAGACGTGGTGGATCCCGAGGACGTGGAAATGCTGCAGGATCTTATCCTGGCCGCAACCAACGACGCCCTGAAAAGAGCCCGGGAGATGGTCCAGGGTGAAATGTCCCAGCTTACCGGGGGCATGAAGATTCCGGGACTGTTCTAAGTCCACTCATCAAGCCGACAAGGAAAACACTGTGCAAAAGTTGCCCAGATCAATGCAGCTTCTTGTGGACCGTCTTTCAGACCTGCCGGGAATAGGTCCCAAGAGTGCGCTGCGCATGGCCATGACCCTTCTTAAATGGCCGGAAGACAAGACCAGGGGGCTGGGGCAGAGCATAACTGATCTCCGGGATCAATTATGTATCTGTTCCCAGTGTGCGGCCCTGGCGGATACAGATCCGTGCTCCATATGCTCCGATGCCATGCGGGAGCAGGACAAGCTCTGCCTGGTATCCGAATGGGACAGCCTGCTGGTCATGGAAGAATCGGGGTTTTTCAAGGGGCGCTACCTGGTGCTGGGGGGGCTTTTGTCTCCCCTGGACGGGGTGCGTCCCGATTCCTTAGAGCTGGACAAGCTGCGTGAGAATCTGCAAAGTGGACAGACCAGTGAAATTATCCTGGCCCTGGGTACCACTCTTGAAGCTGAAACCACCGGATCTTATATCAAAAACATGGTGGAAAAGGAATATCCACATGTACGGGTCACCCGTCTGGCCCAGGGGATACCCCTGGGGTCGGATCTAAAGTTCATGGACAAGGAGACCCTGAAGCAGTCCATGCGCTTCAGGCAGAATATCTAAGGCGGGGTACCCTGACCTCATTTTCTTCTTAATGATTCTTCAAAACATTCTCTCCATCTCACTTGCTGCTGCTCCATGGCTTCTGCTGGGCCTTTTTACCGCCGGCCTGATCAAGGCCCTGATTCCGGAGAGCACCCTGCAGCGCTGGGTGGGGGGAAGCGGTCCAGGTGCTGTTGCCAGGGCGGCGTTGATGGGAGCACCATTGCCTCTTTGTTCCTGCGGAGCTATCCCCACGGCCTTTGCCATGTACCGCGGCGGGGCGGGGCGCGGCCCCACCACTGCCTTTTTGATCAGCACCCCGGGTGTCGGGGCTGATTCCCTGGCCATTACCTATGCCCTGCTGGGTCCTGTAATGACCCTGGCCAGGGCTCTGGGGGCGGTTGTTACAGGCGTTGTCACCGGGTTGCTGGTATCACTTGTCAGGCCCCCATGTTCTATTGAGTCTGCTCCGGCGGAGGCAGGGGAGGACGGTTGCTCCTGCAGTTCAACCGGGACCGGGTGTGCCGGAGGTTCTACCATAATCCCCAGTGAGCCTCTGGCCGTGGGCATAAAAGCCGGGATGCGCTATGTCTTTTATGATCTGTTCCGGGATATAATCGCCTGGATTCTCCTTGGCCTGGTCATTGCCGGTATGCTCATTACCTTTGTTCCTCCTCAGGCTCTGGCTGATTACGGCAGTGGTGTGTGGGCCATGCTTGTCATGGCCGTGGCCGGGATGCCCATGTATATCTGCGCGGCGGCGGCGACTCCCATCAGCGCCGGCATGCTCATGGCCGGAGTCTCCCCTGGGACGGTACTGGTCTTTTTGCTGGCCGTACCCATCACCAGTCTGTCCACCCTGGGGGTGCTCCGCCGGGAGATGGGCAGCCGGGTTCTGGCCTGTTATGTTGCCGGAATTGTGCTGACCACTGTCTTGCTTGGCCTGGGCATGGACCATCTTGTCGTTCTGGCCGGGATAGATATGGCAGTCCAGAAAGGGGCAGCCAGGGATCTTCTTCCAGTCTGGCTGGAATGGACCGGCCTGGTGGTTCTGGTGCTTTTGACGGCTGTTACGGTCTTTAAGTCGAAAGGGGGCATTTTCCGTCGCAGATAAGCCGGGGATGCCACGGATTGTTTTTATGGACGCGGCTGCTGAAGTGGTTGTCAGGCAAACTGCCTGTTGATTTTGTGCAGGGATTATTTTAGCAACGCGGTTGCTTGTTCATCCGTTTGTAACTATGCACCAGGGTCCGGGGACTTTGCAAACAGGACGTAAAAACTTCACCCTGTTAAACCCTGCGAAGCAGGACCGCTATGCGGTGTTTAACAGGGCGAGCACCAAGGAAGCGTAAATCAAAACCTATACACGGATATAATAACCAGGATATTTCCTTTAGCCTGCTTTGAATCAAGTTCGGTGTTTTACGGTTTTGATCAACGCTTCCTACGTCGTTCAGATCCCGCACTTACTTTTTGGCAAATATTGATTTGAAAACTGGGCAGACGTAGAAAAAGTAAGTGCGGGACCCAGTTTGCAAAGCCCCCGGACCCTGTATATCAGCGGTTCGCTTGGATTGACCAATTGTATCAGATGGTTAACAGTTACATCCGTTTATGAATTTAAACTATACCCATCAGGAGAATGACTGTCATGGAAGAAAGAGACGAGGAACAGAGTTTTGCCCGCATGCTGGCTGAGTCGGAAATGGAGTCCGGCCCGGAGCTTGAGCCTGGAGACAGGGTCAGGGGAAAGATAATCAGCATCGGCAAGGATCATGTATATGTTGATACCGGCACCAAGACCGACGGTGTTGCAGACAGGGAGGATCTTCTGGACAGTGAGGGCAACCTTGCCCTTGAAGAAGGGGATTCAGTAGAGCTGTTCGTGGTTTCCAGGCATCAGGGCGAAATCAGGCTGGCCTCTTCTTTCGGCGCTCATGGTGGCGTGCAGCAGCTTATGCAGGCCATGGAGCAGGAGATACCGGTACAGGGCAAAGTCAAGGAGACCTGCAAAGGCGGTTTCAGGGTTCAGGTCATGGGCAATCACCTCGCCTTCTGTCCCATGAGCCAGATGGACAATCGCATGGTTGAGGACTCCCAGAGCCTGGTGGGGGAGAGCATGACCTTTCTCGTGAGCAGGGTGGAGGCCAATGGCCGGAATATTGTCGTGTCCAGAAGGGCATTAAAGGACAAAGAACAGGCTGAGTCCCTGCACGAATTTTCCAGGAACTATAAGCCCGGGGATGTTCTCCAGGGCACAGTGACCAGGGTTGAACCTTACGGAGTATTTGTAGAGGTTGCCCCGGGTCTTGAGGGCCTGGTGCATATAAGCGAGATGAGCTGGTCCAGAAGTCTTGCTCCAGAGGAGATTGTTTCAGTGGGTGATACAGTATCAGTGCATCTTTTGGGTATAGAAGAAAAGGACAAGGGCCAGGTTCGAATCGGCCTGTCCATGAAGCAGGCTCAGGCAGATCCATGGGAGAGCATCACTGAAAATTTTGAGCCCGGAAGCGTGGTCGAGGGTGTGGTGACCAGAGTCGCACCCTTTGGGGCTTTTGTTGAAATCTCTCCAGGTCTTGAAGGCCTGGTTCATGTGAGCGAAATGAGCTACCTGAAAAGAGTCAGCAAGCCAGAGGAAGAGGTGCAGCCCGGACAGAAAGTCCGGGTAAAGGTCAAAGGGATAGACTCCCTTGAAAGACGGATATCCTTGAGTATGCGCGACGCTCAGGGAGATCCATGGGAAGGAGTCTCCACCCGCTACGAAAAAGGCACCCTGGTTGAAGGAAAGATGGAAAAGCAGGAGGATTTCGGCATGCTGGTGGCCCTGGAACCAGGGGTAGTGGGTCTTGTACCCCGCTCCATCCTTCATCAGAACCAGGATTCGTCCCTGACAAATAAAAAACCGGGAGACAGGGTGAATGTGGCTGTAGAATCAGTGGACGAGGCAAACCGGCGCATATCCCTGCAGCCGGCTGATTCAGTGCAGTCCGAAGAATGGCAGTCCTATGCCCCTGCCCGGGATAACGGTCTTGGCTCCCTGGGACTGGAACTGAAAAAGGCCATGGAAAAGAAAAAAAGTTAGTAGCTGTTCAGCACATTTTGTGTGTACTCTTGTTCTGGCCATCGGTGTCGGGGTCGGTATCGGTATCGGCTTTCCGGCTCGGAGAGCCTACAGCTCGGAGAGGTTCGATAGAAAACCGAAAAACAAAGTTGCGTGGGGCGTTCTCCAACAGCTTCGATACCGACCCCGATACCGACCCCGACCCCGATAAAACCAATTATCATGGTGAACAGTTACAAAGGTTAGCAGCTTCCGAGCTTGTGTCCTTTTAGTGACTTACTCCTGAAACCTTGCCTGCCCCGTGAAATTTCCTTCATTTCACCGGGGTCATAAAAAACAAGAAACTTAGACAGGATTAACAGGATGGATAGGATAATCAGCCACCGGCCTGATGCCGCTGACTGAATTTACCATCCAGCACTCACTTTCTTCTTCATGAGTGCCGGAAAAAAGTGAGTGCTGGAGTGATTACCTTTTGG
>NZ_QYZY01000339.1:0-7266 GCF_003838035.1 Desulfonatronospira sp. MSAO_Bac3
CCCAGGCTCTTGCGGATCTGTTTTTCCAGATACCTGGCATAAGCCGGCTTTATTAAGCCTGGATCATTTACGAAAAAAACAAATTCCGGGGGGCTGGTCCCGGGCTGGGTCAGGTAGTATATCTTGGCCCGGCGTCCCTTGACCAGCGGGGGCTGATGCGCCTGCACCGCATCCCGGACCAGTCTGTTCAGCTCGCCTGTACCCACCCGGACCCGGGACTGTCCCAGCACCTTTTCCGCCAGGGGAATAAGGCCACCAAGGCCGGCCCGGGTGATGCACGAGGTATAGATTACCGGTGCATGAGCGCAAAAGGCCAGTTCGTCCTGAAAATACCTTTTGAGTTTGCCCAGGTCTTTCCTGGGAATCTGATCCACCTTGTTCACCACGATCACCAAGGGTATCTTTTCCCGCTCCAGAAAGGACAACAGCTTCTTGTCCTGGGCCACCATCCCGGAAAGGGCGTCCAGGACCAAAAGAGCCACATCGGATCTCTGACAGCTCCTTATGGCCCGCAGGGCACTGAATCTTTCCAGGTCGTCGCTTATGGTGGTCTTTCGCCTCACCCCGGCGGTATCGATGAAAACGTAACGTTTATCACCCTTTTCCAGGATCACGTCCACGCAGTCCCTGGTGGTCCCGGCCCTGGAACTCACCAGCACTCTTTCCTGTCCAAGCAGTGTATTCACCAGGGAAGACTTCCCCACGTTGGGTCGTCCCAGCAGAGAAAGGCGCAGATGTGCAGCCTGATCCTCCGGTTCTTCATGAGCCGGGAGACTGGATTCAATGGCCTCCTGCAGCACAGGCATATTATACCCGTGGGCCGCTGAAACCATGTTCATGTCAAAGCCCAGGGAATAAAAATCACCTTCCACCAGGGCCGCCCTTTCTTCGCCGTCCACCTTGTTCACCACCAGCCTTACCGGCCTGCGGCTCTGCCTGAGCATGGCGGCCAGCTGTTCATCCAGAGCCGTAACTCCAGCACTTCCGTCCACCATGAAAAGAATCAGGTCTGCGCTGTGCATTGCTTCCCGGACCTGCTCGTAAATCTCTTCTTCCAGCTGAGCTCCCTGTTCCAGCACCAGCCCCCCGGTATCCACCAGGGTATAATCCCTGGTACGCCCCTGCACGCGACCGTACAGACTGTCCCTGGTCACTCCGGGGCGATCGTGGACCATGGCCTTGTTCTGGCGCAGCAGGCGGTTGAACAGTGTGGACTTGCCTACATTGGGACGTCCGACTATGACGACAAAAGGCAGCATAAATACCCGGCAACCCGGCATGGGTCAGTTAAAAAAGGGAGGGGATGGAAGTGGTTGATATTCATCTCTGTTCCTTAAAATGAAAGGCAAAATAACCCTCAGGCCATCTCCCCGGGGGCGAAAACCCCTTTCTCCGTGATGATTCCGGTGATGAGTTCATGCGGGGTGACATCAAAGGCGTAATTGTATACCTGCACGTCCGGGGGCACAATCATCTGTCCGGTCATGCATTTAACTTCGGCCGGATCTCTTTGTTCTATGGGAATATCCTCACCGGAAGATGTCTGCACATCGAAAGTGGAAAACGGGGCGGCAACGTAGAAAGGTATCCCGTGCCTGCGGGCCATGACCGCCACTGTGTAGGTCCCGATCTTGTTGGCGGTGTCCCCGTTGGCTGCTATCCGGTCCGCCCCCACCACCACCTTGTGCACCAGCCCCTTGTGCATGAGCAGGCCGCAGGCATTGTCGCAGGCCACCCTTACCGGGATGTTGTCCCGGGCCAGTTCGTAAGCCGTGAGCCTGGCTCCCTGCAGAAACGGCCTGGTCTCGTTGGCAATGACCCGGATATCCTTGCCCTGCTCCACAGCAGAGCGCACCACCCCAAGAGCGGTGCCGTAGCCCCCTGTGGCCAGGGCCCCGGCGTTGCAGTGGGTCATGACCGTATCCCCGGAAAAAATAAGATCCCGGCCATGAGCGCCTATCATTTTATTGATCCTGATGTCCTCTTCATGCACGTGCAGGGCCTCGGGCAGCCAGAACTCAGCCAGCTGCGCCGGAGAGAAAAAACTGCCGGATCTCCATGCATGCCGCATGCCCCGCACGGCCCAGGCCAGGTTGGCCGCTGTGGGCCTGGCATGCTCAATGGTCTGCAGGCTTTTCTCCAGGTCCTCTTCCCAGTTGGAGCTCCCCCTGGCCTCCAGAGCAGCCAGCACGCAGCCGTAAGCCGCGGTCACCCCAATGGCCGGGGCCCCGCGGATGACCATCTGCTGCAGGGCATAGACTATATCCTGCGTCCCTGCACACTTGAACCACTGCTCACTGTCAGGCAGATACCTCTGGTCCAGAAGCATCAGCACACTCTGCTTTTCATCAAAATATACATGCTGCACGGTTCAGCCCAGCTTGCGGTTTATCAGTTCGTTGACCAGTCCGGGATTGGCCTGGCCTTTAGTCTTTTTCATAACCTGGCCCACAAAAAAACTCATGAGTTTCTTGCGTCCCTGCTGATATTTCTGCACTTCGTCCGGATTTTCGCTTATGACTTCGTCCACAACCCGCTCCAGCTCCCCGGAGTCGGAAATCTGGCCCAGACCCTTGTCCTGAACCAGCTTCTCCGGGTCGGACCCGCTTGCGAACACCTCCGGGAATAAGGACTTGGCTATCTTGTTGCTTATGGTTCCCTCATCCACCATGCGCACCAGCTTGGCCAGAAGTCCCGGACTGAAGCCGGACTCTTTGATGCTCGTTGCGGCCTGGTTCAGCTCCCTTAAAAGCTCGGTCATGACCCAGTTGCTTATCTTCTTGGGCTGGGCATAAAGCCTTGTGCACTCCTCGAAAAAATCCGCCAGGTCACGCTCAGAAGTAAGGACCTGGGAATCCTCATGGGGCAGCTCATACTGGCTGATGAACCTGGCCAGCCTGGCCATGGGCAGTTCCGGCAGTTCTTTTTTGAGCCTCAGGGTCCAGTCCCGGTCCACCAGCAGGGGCACCAGGTCCGGGTCCGGAAAATAGCGGTAGTCGTGAGCCTCTTCCTTGCCGCGCATGGATACGGTAATTCCCCTGTCCGGGTCAAAGAGCCTGGTTTCCTGGACCACCTCTTCTTTGTCCTCCAGAATATCCATCTGCCGGGACACTTCGTACTCCAGGGCCTTTTGTACGTTTCTAAAAGAATTCAGGTTCTTGATCTCGGTGCGGGTGCCCAACTCATTCTTTCCCCTGGGACGAATGGACACGTTGGCGTCACAACGAAAACTGCCCTCTTCCATATTGCCGTCGGAAATATCCAGGTAGCGCAGGATGGAGCGCAGGGCCTTGAGATAGGCAGCTGCTTCTTCGGGACTTCGCATATCCGGCTCCGAAACTATCTCCATAAGGGGCACTCCGGTGCGGTTTAAGTCCACGTAGCTGAGCCCCTCCACCTGGGAATGGATGGATTTGCCGGCGTCCTCTTCCATGTGAATTCTGGTTATGCCTACATCCTTTTCCCGGTTTTGGGCCAGAATTTTTATATGGCCGTGTTCCGCCAGGGGCTGGTCATACTGGGAAATCTGGTATCCCTTGGGCAGATCCGGGTAGAAATAATTCTTCCTGGCGAACACCGAGCGTTCATTGACCCGGCAATCCAGGGCCAGGGCCATTTTTACGGCGAACTCCACGGCTCTTTTGTTGAGCACCGGCAGCACCCCGGGCATACCGGTACATATGGGGCAGGTATTGGTATTTGGGTCATTGCCGAACTGCGTGGAACAGGAACAAAATATCTTGGACCGGGTCTTGAGCTGGGCATGCACCTCAAGACCGATTACAGTTTCATAGTCGCTCATGGTTCATCCTTGAGTATCTGGAGTGGGAAATAACACTTGCTAAAGCCGGATTGAAAAAATATAACCTGTATTTTTAGCTCAGCTCCCGGCAGAAGTCAAAACCAACTTCAGGGGGGTCTTTGCAACCAAAGGAGAAGACATGAAAATACTCGTCACCGGGACCGCCGGATTCATCGGTTTCAGGCTGGCCCTTGCACTGGTGGAGAAGGGTTTTGAAGTGGTAGGCCTGGACAACATAAATGACTACTACGACGTCCAGGTCAAGTACGGCCGCCTCCGGGAATCCGGGTTTCAGGAGCCGTATGACTACGGCCGCCTGTATCATTCGGATAAGTATCCGGGACTTTCCTTTATCAGGCAAAACCTTGAAGACCGGGAAGGAATGCAAAGACTCTTCCAGGAACAGGGATTTTCCCGGGCCTGCAACCTGGCCGCCCAGGCCGGTGTGCGCTACAGCCTGACCAATCCCTATGCCTACGTGGACTCCAATCTTGTAGGCTACATAAACCTCCTGGAATGCTGCCGGCACAACCAGGTGGAGCACCTGGTCTTTGCCAGCAGTTCCAGCGTGTACGGACTAAATGAAACACAGCCCTTTTCAGTGCACGCCAATGTGGACCATCCCATAAGCCTTTACGCCGCCAGCAAAAAGAGTAACGAGCTCATGTCCCACACCTATGCCCACCTCTACGGGCTGCCCTGCACCGGACTGCGTTTTTTCACCGTCTACGGACCCTGGGGCCGCCCGGACATGGCTCTTTTCCTGTTCACCAGGGCCATGCTGGAAGACAGGCCCATAGACGTGTTCAACCACGGCCGGATGCAGCGCGACTTTACATACATCGACGATATAGTGGAAGGGGTCATCAGGGTTCTGGACAATCCACCCGCAGGCAATCCGCACTGGGACCCCAAAAATCCCGATCCGGCTTCATCCAGCGCCCCGTACAGGCTTTACAACATAGGCAACAACAACCCTGTACAGCTCATGGACTTCATCCAGGCCCTGGAAAAGGCCCTGGGCAAAAAGGCCCAAAAAAACCTGCTGCCCCTGCAGCCAGGTGACGTGCCCAGCACTTACGCCGACGTGGACGACCTGGTCCGTGACCTGGACTACAAACCCGAGACTTCAGTAGAAGAAGGAATTGAGCGGTTTGTAAAGTGGTACAGGGATTTTTTCCAGGCCTGATTTTTTTGCAGGACACTGACCCGGCTTAATCCTTGCAGCCCCTCAGATGGGCGCTTCGCAGGCGGTTGAGTACAGCCATGGCTTCCAGGGGCCTGGGCCTGGCCAGGTCCCCGTCCGGGGCAAAGGCCAGGCGGGGCAGATCATTTTCCAGCATCCGCCTGATGCGCGCCGCCGGATCCTGTATCACTTGCCCGTTTTCAGCCAGCCGGGCCAGGATGACCCCGATGGCTCTTACCTGAGAGGGATCAGCCAGTTGCTCCAGGGCCCGCAGATCCACCTCGTCCCGGCCGAACAGCAAAGCATCCAGGCCGTCAGGCTTGATGACTCTTTTTCCGGGCTTGCGGCAGGGATTCAGCCTGGAAGCGTCAAGGCTTCTGGGTTTTGGACGTCCAAGGGCTGACCCGGGCTCTTGCACCCGGCCGGTTGCCCAGGTGGAAGCTATCTCCCTGGCGGAAGCAGTCACGTCTCTGGGCTTATATTCATGCATCTGGATGACGGTATCGGCATGATCGAAATAATCTCCCGATCCTCCCATGACCAGTACCGTTGAGATACCCAGGCCGTCCCGCAACTCCCGGATACGGTCCACAAAAGGCGTAATGGGCTCTTCATCCCCGGCCACCAGCTTCTGCATCCTCTGATCCCTGATCATGAAGTTGGTGGCGGAAGTATCCTCATCCACCAGCAGCACGCTGGCTCCCATTTCCAGGGCCTCCTGCAGGGATGCCGCCTGGCTGGTGGAGCCTGAGGCCAGGTCCGTGGAAAAATCCCGGGTGGACTTGCCGTAGGGCAACTCGCTTATAAAGGGTGAGAGGTCCACGCTGTGCACCACCCTGCCGTCCTCGGCCCTGATTTTAAGGGCCAGGGCATTGCTGACCACCCTTTCCCGGCCGTCTCCGGGGATATGATCATATACCCCGGCTTCCACCGCCTTTAAAAGAGTGGACTTGCCGTGAAATCCCCCGCCCACTATCAGGCTGACCCCCAGGGGAATACCCAGCCCGGACAAATCCCCGGCATTGGGGGCATGCAGGGTCACCTGCAGGGTATCAGGCGATGAAAGTTCAACCGCGTCCTGCAAGGGCCGATCATCCACCCCGGACCTGCGGGGCAGGATGGAACCGTCCGCCAGAAAAGCGGCCAGATCCATCTCGTCCAGCTGATCCCGCAGGCTCTGCTGGTCCTGGGTCACATCGCAGTGAAGCTTCAAGGCCTTCAAATCCAGACGTCTAACAGTCACCGCACTTACCGCTTCAGGAACAGCCTCCATTAGCAGTCTTGCTGCCTGTCGCCCCAGTATGGTCCTGCCCCTGGCCGGCAGGGTGACTGTAAATCTCAGTTCCACCCCGTCAGGAGTAAAAAGGCAGGCAGTGCGGTCCAGAACGGTCTGTTTTCCGGCATC
Organism: Desulfonatronospira sp. MSAO_Bac3; assembly: GCF_003838035.1. NCBI lineage: Bacteria > Pseudomonadati > Thermodesulfobacteriota > Desulfovibrionia > Desulfovibrionales > Desulfonatronovibrionaceae > Desulfonatronospira > Desulfonatronospira sp. MSAO_Bac3. The sequence continues at coordinate 6,394 of NZ_QYZY01000339.1, forward strand.
TATGCGGATATCCCTTTCACCTTGAACAGCCCTGGAAAAAGCCCGGGCCAGAAAATCCCTGGCTGCAACCTTCCTGGCCTCTCCCTGCAGGGCATGTTCCGGAAGGCCTGCTGTCTCCCAGGGCACAACGGCCCTTACCCGGGACGGAGGAGCATAAGGATCACCCTGCACATAATCCACCAGGAGCCTGAACTCCCCGAAAGAATACCCGCCCTGCAGATCCTTGTAGGCCTTGTAACCCCTGCCGTCGATTCTGTCTAAAATTTCTCGGAGCTTTTGCATATAACTGTGTATTTTACCTGCTTTCAGGCACCAGACTTTTTAGACTTACTCCTGAAACCCTGTCATAAAAAACAAGAACCACGCGCTGCGCGTGGCAGGCCTTAGACAGGATTAACCACGCCAAAGAAGCGTGGCAGGCATAGATTGACAGGATAAGCAATCAGCGGCCCCGGTGAAATCAGCTGCGCTGTCCTGCGGAATTTCACAGGGCAAGCCGGAAGCCGCAGATTGCATTAACCATCCAGCACTCACTTTCTTCTTCATGAGTGCCGGAAGAAAGTGAGTGCTGGAGTGATAACCTTTTGGCCTGGCTTCCGGCCAGGACAAAATGACTTTTCTCTTAATCCATCTCTTAATCCTGTTAATCCTGTCAAATAGCTCTTTTCTTTATTGGGTTGCGGGCAATGCCCGCCTTATATAGTTCAGCTTCAGCAGAGGTTGAATAGTTACACTAAATTTTTAAAAAACATAGTCAGGAGAGAGAATGAATTTTTTTGAATACAGAAACGGCGAGCTTTATGCAGAGGATATAAGTATCAAGGAACTGGTGCAGGAGTTTGACACCCCGCTTTATGTCTATTCCGCCAAGAC
>NZ_QYZY01000340.1:0-13486 GCF_003838035.1 Desulfonatronospira sp. MSAO_Bac3
GATCTTTATGTAAAAAAGGATCTGGTGGATTTTTTAGCCTGGGAGCGCATCAAACACGCCAAAACACTAATTCAGCATCTGGCTGTAAATCACGGCCAGGAAATTTTTTACAGTCAACTGGCTCAAGTGGCCTCGATAAGCGAAAAGACTGCCAAGAACTATCTGGAAATCCTGCGGGAAACCTTTGTCATTACAGTGCATACAGCATTTTTTACCAATCGCAACAAGGAGCTGGTCAAAACACCCAAGATTTATTTTTCAGACAATGGGGTAAGAAATTTTTTCCTGAATAACTTCAACCCGCCAGAAATGCGGCCGGACAGCTCCTTTTTATTCGAGGGGGTGATAATATCCGAGCTGATAAAAAATGGATTCGACCCGGAGAGGCTGAAATTCTGGCGAACAAAAAACCAACAGGAAGTTGATTTAATTCTGAACTGCGACCGCGGTCCTGTTCCTGTAGAAATCAAGTATAAAAGTCGGCTTAAAGAATCTGATTTTCACGGGCTCTTCAAGTTCAGAGAAAGTTACTCTCAAAGCCAGGGGCTTTACCTTGTCAATCCTTACAATAATTATTCAGCAAAAGATGTTTGCCTTTTATCACCATTTGAGCTGGATATCCTGAATGAGTTTGCTTGAGGAATTTGTAACTCTTTACATTGCAGCAGGACCGTAAAAAATACTACTTTTTAACCACGGCTGGTCACAAAGCTGTCCAGTCCCTGGAGTATATTGCCAAAACCCTTTGATTTGTCTCCAGGAATTGTTTCCATGCGCACAGGCTTTTTAATTGGCAAAACATAGGCGGACTTGAATATGCATTCCAGCAGGGCCTGCCTGGCCCTTATGCTTAAATACCCTTCTCCGGGGCGGGTCAAGACCAGGCTGGGCAAAGATATCGGCCAGGTCAATGCTGCTTTGCTCTACCGCTCTTTTGTGCAGACAACCCTTGCCACGTGCAGGACACTGTCCTGGCCCATTCTGCTCTTTTGTCACCCAGACAGTACACTTGATAAGTACCGGGCATGGCTGGGTGAAGAAAATGACTATTTTATCCAGGGGCCTGGAAATATCGGCGATAAAATGCGGGCTGCCTTTGAGCAGTCCTTTGAACTGGGTTTTGACCGGGTAGTACTTGCCGGCACTGATGTGCCCCAAATGTTTCGGGAGACTCTACAGCAGGCTCAAAAAGGTCTTGAGAGCTGCAAAGCTGTGCTTGGTCCGGCTCTGGACGGCGGATATTATCTCCTGGGTCTGCACAGGGATGTTTTTTTCCCGGGTGTGTTCAGCGATGTTCCCTGGAGTACCTCCCGGGTGCTGGAGACCACCCTGAACAGGCTGAAGGATCTGGGGCTGAATCCGCACATTCTGCCTGAATTAAGAGACGTGGATACCCTGGAAGATTTCAGGGCACTGTTTCGGAGTCAGCAGGGAGTTGAACCCAATAGTTATCTCTCCTGGGATCAGGCTGTCCAGGCTTATCTGGCCTGTATGGATTGTAGTCAGGCCGATTCCCGGGAGTTTGAAGCTGTAGAGGACAGGAAGAAAGTAGTCCTTCAGGGGAGCAGGAAGCATGCAAAGCATCCTGAGTGACAGGCAGGCAAACCCTTCCAGGACTTATTCTTAAAAACTGTGTGTGCGGAGCACCCGTGTGAAGCTGAAGGCTTCCCGTGCCGGAGAAGATTTTTTTGGCACGGGCAACTTCGTTGCTCACCCCGGTGAAACCCGCTACGCGGAGACAAAAGTCTGTTTCACGGGGCGAGCGGGCGGCTTTGCCGCTCACGGTATTATGGTGAATCTTCACCAGTACGGAAGCAAAGCTGTCTGCATCAATTTTTCCTGGTTTATCACCGCATTCTCCCGGGTGAGTACCTGGGCCGGTCCAGGACGATCTGCAGATCGCGGATATGGCGCTGCTCAAATGATGCCTCGCACATGCAGAAGTAATATTCCCATGTTCTGCGGAAATCTTCATCAAAGCACTGGGACAGGCTCTTGATTTCCTGCCAGTTCTGCAGGAACTTTTTCCTCCATGCAGCCAGGGTGGGTGCATAGTGAGGACCTATATCCGTAACTTGGGCTATAACCAGGGTGGTGTGCCGGGCCAGGACGCTGCTTATCCTGTCCAGGGACGGCAGCAGTCCCCCGGGAAAGATATAGGTGCTTATCCAGTCCTGGGTTTTACGGTAGGTGTTATAGCGCTGATCCGGGATGGTAATGCTCTGAATGCAGGCTTTTGCCCCGGGTCTTAGCAGGCGGTCCACGCTTTGGAAGAAGCGGGGATGGTATTTGTGCCCCACAGCCTCCAGCATTTCAATGGATACCAGGGCGTCAAAGCGCCCTTGTATATGGCGGTAATCCTCCATGGCTACTTCTATTCTGTCCTGCAGTCCCTGGTTGATAACCTGTTGCTGCACATAATTGTACTGTTCCCTGGATATGGTCACTGCCTTTACCTGGCAGTCGAATTCACGGGCGGCAAAGAGGGCGAATCCACCCCAGCCGCACCCGATCTCCACGATACTCTGTCCCGGCTTGATGCCGGCTGCCCGGGCCACCATGGAGTACTTACGCTCCTGGGCCTGCTGCAGTCGGCTCTGGGAAACTGGTTGACCTGTTTGCCGCAGTTCCTGCAGGTTTTCGAATACAGCGCAGGAATAGGTCATGCCCGGGTCCAGAAAACCGGCAAAAAAATCGTTGGACAGGTCGTAGTGGGCCTGGATATTTTGTCTGCATCCCCGGGGGTCATTGTCAGGAATCATCTTTCTGGCCGGCACCAGCATTTTGTGCAGCATCCTCCCGGCGGCCCCCCAGTTCTCCATGTAGGACAGGTGGCCCATGTTCATAATGAGCAGTTCCATGAGCCTGGTGAGGTTGTCGGTATCCCACATGCCCATGGTATAGGCTTCACCAAGGCCGACGTCCTCGCCTTTGATGACTTTCCGGAAAAATCGGGGGTCATGAATGTTCATGCGGCACGAGGGACCTGGCTCAACCTCTCCGAATACGTGCACAGTTTTGTCTGGCATCTGGATTTCAAGGCGTCCCTTGCGGAATTTTTTCAGGTTCGCCAGCACAAGTCTCCTGGCAATAAGGTCTAAAATGGTTGATTTTTGCTGCATGGTCCTGATGGTCAGGGGGTTTTCCGGCTCTGGCCTGGTGAATACAGGCAGGCCTTTGCCGTAATAAAGGCTGACGGCCTGGCGCAGGATGCGGGGATAGGTCATGTTGGAAGCCAGGGGATGAAATATCCAGGTGCTTAAAAGATTGCCGTCGGTCAGTTCCCCTGGCCGGGCCGCCTGCCACATCCTGGCCTCCAGGGCAGGCCGGTGATTTTTTTCAAGGGTGATGGCTATATCTATTTCTTTGCGGACATCACTGAAGCTGAACAGGTACTGCCCCGAGATGTCGAAAAAAGGCGATACATGAAATTTTTTCGGTGTCTTGAATTGTACCGGAAACCCCGGGGACCGGCCTGATTTCTCCAGGATGTATACATGTTTGTCTCCGAATGTGTTGTTGACCTCCGCTAATGTTAACTGCAGTTTCCCTGCCGGGCTGAAGATAAAGTAAAAGCTCACCGGATTGAAAACCCGTCCGAAGATCCTGGGGCAGGTGAGAAGCAGAACCCTGGAGTCTTGATCCAGGGTCATGAACTTATATGACTGAAGAAGGTTTCCAAGTTTGTCCCGGATGCTTTCTGGGCCGGGGGTGAGGTAGTCCTTCTGGAATATACAGGCCGGTCTGTAGCGGTTGAACCCGAAAAGTCTTGTATTTTCGTCTAATCTCTTGAGTTCGTCCAGGTCCAGCAGCAGGACCATAAACCTGTATTCAAACCGGTGGCTCTTGTGCCCAAACCTTTCATGGGAAATGCTTACAGGCACAACCCTGGAGTTCATACTTCGGCTCCCAGCAGTTCAGCCACCCGCATCCCGGACGCGGCAGCATCTTCGTGGAAACCGTTACCATGGTAGCTGCCGCAAAAATAGGTGCCCCGCACACCCTGCAGCTGGCCAAAACGGGCCTGGGCATCTAAGGCGTCCCGGGTAAACTGGGGGTGCATCATTTTAAGGTGCCTGGATGTTTTTTCAGCTGGCACCGGCCGGCGGGGGTTCAGAGTGACCACGTGGTTTTTCTGGGCCTGGAAGCGCTGCAGCCTGTTCATCCAGTAATGCACATTCACCCTTTCCTGGGTGTCTCCGGAGTGGGAAATGACGTTCCAGCAGGCCCAGGCCCTGGTATTGTGGGGCAAAAAAGAGTCGTCCGTGTGCATGAATACGTCATTTGCAGCGTATCTCCAGGGACTCAGGCATGCTGTTTCTCCAGGGTCCGGGTCCTGGAGAAGCTGCAGTGCAGTGTCTGCGTGACAGGCCAGGACAAGTGCATCATACTCCATTTTTTGCCCCTGCACCTGCAGCACCGGACCTGTGCTTTCCCGGAATACAGCCTGTACGGGCGAGGAGGTGTAAATGGAGCCGGTAAAGGATTTTTCAAAGGCCTGGACATAAGTGTGACTGCCCCCGGGGATATATCGCCATACAGGTCCCCCGCTGAAGCTGAGCAGGCCGTGATTGAAAAAGAACTGCGCGAAGCGTTCCAGGGGAAATTCCTCGGGGCCGCTGCTCTCGGCGGACCAGATGGCCCGGACCATGGGGGCCAGGTAGCGGCTCATAAGGATTTCTGGGTATCTGTTGTCGCGGACATATCCGCCCAGGGTGCCCCCTGTGAGCTTTCCTTCCTGCAGGTCCCTGGTGACATTTCTGCAGAAACTGCGTATTGCAAAAAGCATCCTCCAGAAACGGGGGTCAATGATATTGGCCCTGCGGGCAAAAAGACCGGACAGTGTGCTGCCGCTGTAGGCGAACCCTGTATGGGATTCACTGTAGGAAAAGGACATGTCCGTGGGTGCGGATTGTACCTGCAGGTCCTGCAGAAAGCGGATAAAGCGGGGGTAATTGGTATCGTTGAAGACGATAAAGCCCATATCTACCGGGATCTTTTGCTCATCACCGTCCGGGGCCATGACCGTCTGCACGTGGCCTCCCAGGATCTGCTCAGCCTCGAAGAGGTCCACCCTGTGCCTGCGGCCCAGGTAATAGGATGCCGCCATGCCGGCTGCTCCGCCCCCGATTACGGCGATTTTGAGGCTGCCTGCACCGGAAAGTTGGTTATGGCTGTTCATGATCTCCTGCTTCTTTATTTTTAAGGGGAAACCAGGGCACGAATGCACTGACTCTTTTCTTGTAGTTTTCGTATTCCGGGCGTCTTGAACCCATGTCCTTCTCCAGCATGGCCACTCCTGAAACTCTGACCAGGAGGAAGGTTATGAGTAAGGGGCTGATAATGGTCATCCATCCTCCAGGTACCGAAAGGGCGATACAGAATATGCCCCACCAGACCAGGCACTCCCCGAAATAGTTGGGGTGGCGGGTCCATCCCCAGAGTCCCCTGTCCATGACCCTGCCCCTGTTGGCGGGATCCTTTTTGAACTGTGACATCTGGTAATCCCCCACAACTTCGAACAGCATGCCCAGGGCCCATATGAAAATTCCCAGAAAGTCCAGCCAGACAAGTTCACCGGGGCGTGGGGAGGCCTGGGCCACCTGGGGGGCCAGGGCGATAATCCACAACAAGCTCCCCTGCAGCATGAACACCTTGAACAGGCTTATCCACCGGAAACTTTCTCCGTGGTAATCCCGCATGGCCTGGTATCGCCTGTCTTCAGGCTGTCCCCAGTTGCGCCGGGTAATATGTAAAATGAGTCGAATCCCCCAGATGCTGATGAGCAGGGCAACAAGGAGACTCCTGAAAGTATCCGGCCCCATGAACCAGGTCAGCCAGGCAATGAGCACAAAGCCCGCCCCCCAGAAGGAATCAGCCACACAGGCCTTGTCCCGGGCGAGGGATAAGATCCAGGCCGCCAGCATAAGCAGCATGACCGCCGCCAGGTTGAGCAGAATAATGGTGTGTAAAGGCATGGTGCTCAAGTCAGTACAGGTGTTTATACGAATATTAAAATTGTTATACATTGCTTTGATTGTCAAGAAATGTGTTCCAGGTTTTGAAAACTCAAAAAAAGACTGGACCGTTTTGCTTGCTTATGCAGCCGGCACCGCCTACAATATCGGAATGATATCTATAATCAAAAGGTTTTTGCCGGAACCTTCAGTTAAGCATGTCAAAGAAGGGCAGGCAGGCTGTTTTAATTTTTCAAGAAACAGTACATGGTCCGCATGGTTTCAGGCGGCCAGGATGCCTTCACAGGTGTACATTTTTCTGCCCCTGCTCATGGGGCAGGCTATGGCTTTCACCCAGGGGGCTTTTTCCTGGTCGGTTTTTTTGTTCTGCCACCTGTACGGATTGGCCATGCAGCTTTTTATTGTCTTTGCCAATGATGTCGCTGATGAGGATACAGACAGGCTTAATTCGACATATACAATTTTTTCCGGGGGTTCCAGGGTCCTGGCAGATGATTGCCTGTCTTCCAGAAGCCTTTTTTCTGCAGCTGGTGTTAGCGCCCTGCTTTGTCTACTTGCAGGGGTGTTGCTTGCATGGTTTTCGTCAGGGTGGGGACCGCTGCTTCTGGTTCTTCTAGGCCTGGTTCTTTTATGGGCCTACAGTTTCAAACCCTTTCGCCTTTCTTACCGTGGAGGGGGAGAATTGCTGCAGATGCTTGGAGTAGGCGGGGTGCTGCCCATGCTCGGATATCTGGCGCAGCATGGAAGCCTGAGCGGGATCTACTGGCCTTACATGGGATTGATGCTTCTTCTGGCACTGTCCTGTGCCATGAGCACCTCTCTTCCAGATGAGCCTTCGGATCGACTGAGCCTGAAAAAAAGCAGTTCAGTCCTTTTGGGGGGACGGCTCAATCAGAGGCTTATTCTGGCCCTTAATGCCGGTGCTTTTTTTCTTCTTGCCCTGTTTATGCTTCACGGTCTTGGCTACACTGGCATGTATCTGATTGCCTTGCTCTGCCTGGGCTTGTGGTTTTCAGGAGTCTTGCTGCTGGATCAAAAGCCGGGCAGCCTGGGACTTTCGGTTTTTGTGGCTTCCAGTGTGAGTTTCAGTCTGTTGCCCATGGCCGGGGTGTCCATGGCCCTGTTTATAAGTTAACTTATCCATCCAGCGGCCTTGAAGCTCAGTGCAGCGACAACAGCGCACAAAACAGCCCCCCAGGCTATGTCCACCACGACAACCCTGAGGGGCCAGCCTTTTATCAGGGCCATGTTGGTCAGGTCGTAGGTGGCATAGGTAAAGAATCCGAAAAGCCCTCCCCAGATCAGGGCGGTTGCCAGGGAGTCCCTCTCCAGGGCCGGGATCACGGCAAAGAAAATGATGCCCGCTATGTAGATGAGGTAAAAGGTAATAGCCGCAGCCCAGTTGACCTCCGGACTGAGAATGAATCCCAGGTGTTTCTGGTAAAAATTTCTGGCCACCAGGCCAAGCCAGATCAGGTCTACAGCAAAAAAGAAAGGTACAGTTATCAGGTAGAGCTTGATATAAAAATAAAGGTTCATAGAGTATTTCCCCGGAGGTCAATAACCCTGCAGCGAAACTTATTTATTGAGATACCATAGTGTATTTTATAAGTTTCGCTTTAGCGATAATAAGGATCATTGTTTTGTTAATAGCGGATGAGACAGAGTTTTCAAGAGGTTACACTTATTCAGCCGGACCGGCTGGCTTGTCTCCAGCTCAGCACCCGGGTTCTCCGTGATTGCCGCAGCAGGACTGTAATTTTCTGATTTTCAGCAGGTTATTGCGAAAGTAGAGGCCGGCCTTCCGGGATAAGGGCATGGGTTTTTTCAAGTTGTCCAGAAAGTCTTTCAAGTCGGGTTTTTTATTTGAGCACATGGTAACTGTTCATCCTTTCAGATTTTTTAAAGGTTGTCAGGCTTTGCTTTGTCCTTAAGCATCAGATTTTTTTAAATCCGGGAAGCTTGCCAAGGCCTCCAGGTTACTGTATTTTGACGCAAGTCACAACAATAGATTTCCGGCCTGCTCAGTGACCACACTTTCCATCGCGGTATTCTGCCCCCTTTCCTCAACCTGACTATAAACAGAAGGCAGGAAAGTTCCGGTGCAGGCATATTTCTTGAGATTTTTTTAAAAAAGAAATCAGGAGAATACCAGCCCTTGCCGCAGCATAAAAGATGTTTATTGGTATTTTGATAGCAAATAAAATTATCTATCTGTTAAAGCAAACAAATACAACATTATTTTTTGATAGCAGATGAACAGATGCGCGTGAAAAAAGACTTTTTTACACGTTCTGCAATTTATTCAGCTTGGCCCGCGTAAAAGAAATATGTAAGGAAAAAACTGGAAAATCATGAGCTGTAAAGCTGTTTAAAAGGCTGATTTTTTTGGTTATGCATGTGCATCTGAAAAATATGGATAATTGTGCCGGTGGTATTGGTGTTTCGTGACATGAAACTCAAAACAGGAGGTAGTTATGGCTGAAATAAAGAAGATATTATGCGCTGTTGATTTTTCAGAAATGACCCCCAAAGTTGTTGAGTACGCAGACACTCTGGCCAAAAAAATGGACGCTGATGTTCACGTGATTTTTGTGGTCCAGCGTCTGGACCATTATGCCAGCTTTAATGTAGCCCCTCCCTCTCTTCAGGAGATTCACGGAGAAGTTCTGGGAGAAGCAGAAAAGAAGATTGATGCTCTTGTCCAGGAGCAATTCAGCACGGACAAGGTGACAGCAAAGGTGTTGAGCGGGCATGCAGATGAAGAGATTTTGAGGTATGCCAAGGATGAAAATGTAGACTTGATCGTAATGGGTACCCACGGGCGAAAGGGAGTGGACAGGTTGTTGTTCGGATCAATAGCTGAAAAAGTTGTTAAGACTTCACAAGTTCCAGTAATGACTATCAGGCCGCAGTAGTGAGGAGCAGTCACGACTGCCGAAAAAATTTATGAACCTGCGGTGACAGACTGTATAATCATCTGCCCTGGGATCTCAAACACGTAAGCATTCAGGGGGTACTCAGTTTTAGTCCCTGGCACCAGGCCTGGGGACTGTCCCCCGCTAAGCACTAACTGAGCAGGTTCACACAATTTCGCGTTTGTCAGGTTATTTTGTGCAGTAGAGGTGTCGCGGGGACTGTCCCCTGGCCGGTTCCCCTGGAACGTCGAGATGGTAAACTTTCAGGGGCATTCATTTTGTAGTTGCTTAAAGGCGCACTGCCCGGTATTGTACGGATGACCATGCCGGGCAGTGCATCCACAAGGTTCAGACCGAAGCTTTTCTGTCGCCACGGGCACGCATTTCCAGGGCGTAGGTTTTGACCAGGCGTATGTGGGGGTGCTTCCTGGACACGTGCCTCTCCACTTCAGGGGCAAAGGTATAGCCTATGAGTACAGGTATCAGCCTGCCCTCCAGCACAGTGGACAAACGTTCAAGCAGGGATGCGAAACGGTCTGCATCCTTTTTGCCGGGTTTGGCCTTGCATTCTCCCACCAGACAGGCGGTTTCTCCGTTCAAGCTTCCCCTGGCCAGAATATTAACCTCATCGTACCTGCCATCGGGGTAGATCACGTTTTTCCGATCCAGGGACTCCACTTCCAGGCCGAATTCCAGGCGGGCATATTCCGGGATATAGGGCATCAGGCGATCTTCCAGGCCGTAGCCTACTGAATCGGACAATCCTGCCACCTGGGTTTTCAACTCCCGGTGACTCATGGCCAGTTTTCGCACTTCAGCTTCAGTCTTGGCCTGGGCCTGGGCAAGTTCATCTATTCTGGCTTCGGTCTTGGCCTGGGCCTGAGCAAGCTCATCCACTCGTTGGACCAGAGAGTCCAGCCTGGCTTCGGTCCTGGCCTGGGCCTGAGCAAGCTCATCCACCCTCTGCACGAGTGAATCCAGCCTTGCTTCAGTCTTGGCTTGAGCCTGGGCAAGTTCATCTATTCTGGCTTCGGTCCTGGCCTGGGCCTGGGCAAGCTCGTGCACTGTCTGCCTGAGTTCCCTGAATTCGTCCTTGGTCACCCGTTCCTTGCTCTGTCGTTCAAATTCTTCCAGTATGGCAAAAAGTATATTGCGCAGATCAGGATCTACCTGGTCCAGTTGCCTTATAAGGCTTACGCTTATTTCCATACATCATCCTTTTAACTGTGTTGCCAGGGGACTGGCTTTGATGATTGAGAAAAGTTGTTAACCATGAAGCCTGAAGGCGCGAAGTTAACACAAGGTCTGGGGACTGTCCCCGCTAAGTGCTATCTTTGAAGGTTCACACAACTTAGGGATGTTCAAAATACCAATATACCGTTACTGTCAGTGACTTAACCGTTGAAAGCCTTTTACAAAAAACAAGAATCTTTAGACAGGATTAACCACGCTAAAGACGCGTGGCAGGCATAGATGGAGTGATTACCTTTTGGCCTGGCTTCCGGCCAGGACAAAAAAAATTTCTCTTAATCCATCTCTTAATCCTGTTCATCCTGTCAAAAAACTCTTCTCTTCATTGTTGCGGGCAAAGCATCACTATGGCGGTATATCAGTATTTTTCTAATCCCTTAGCGTTTGTCATAATTTAATTGTGCAGGAAAGGTGTCGCGGGGACTGTCCCCAGTCACGCCAGAGGCGTGATTGCGGCACCCTGAATGGTTACGGTTGAAGACAGTCTACAAAACAAGGTTAATATTACCTCGAACCAGTATTTATGTCCACCTGTTTTCTCTTCCCGCCGCTTTGCAAGTCAATAATTTACCTGCAAAAAGTCATTCTCCAGGTTTAAATGGTTACTATTTTTTGTGTATATTCATTGTGAATGAACCCGGTTTCTGCCGGCTTCCTTGGCCTGGTACAGGGCCTCGTCCGCCAGCTGCAGCAATTGCTCTTTGTTTTTCATGGGATTTTCTGCATTTAATGCTGCCAACGGCTTTTTCGGCATCAATAGTGACAAGCAAATCATCCTGGAAGAAATTTCTCACGCCCGGGCCGCCTCCGGCCCATAGGGCCTACGCCCCGGAGGGAAGCGGCCCTAGAGCCACGGAGCAAGGCAGGAGGAAGAGATAAATATTCATATCCCCCGAGCCGGGGTCTATGGATAAGTTGCTCCCCGCCCGGGGCGGAAGACTTTTTTTATTACCGCAACTCGCGGGAATGAAAAAAATCTCTTCTCCGCGACTCTGCCTGCCCGGTTAAATAGACCTGCGGTCTACGGCTACGCCGTATTTAACTGGGCAAGTCTTCGAGTTTACCCTGAATTGCTCGTAGAGCAAGCCTGAAAGGTATTCAACTGGGGCGGGCGAGAGATAAAATAATATTCATTTGTGAGCAGTTAATCCACATCAAACGTCGAGGAACCATCTCAACATGTCCTTCATGGTTAAATGTTTTTCCTGGAAGAAGTACTTGTGCTGAACGTGAGTTGCTGGCAACCCCTGAATGCTTACGTACGGACCATGCCCGCAGCCTGTGTTAATCCTTTGTCGGTATTGTTTTTTTAATTTCCGCCATACATATATCAAACTGCCTTTCCAGTTCGTGCATAAGTTCTTTCATCTGCTCGAGTTTACCGCAATGACCTGCTTCTTCCATCATTCCGGCAATCTCAGCCATGGCCAGCCCCCCGATATTGCCTGAATTGCCTTTTATTGAATGGGCCTGTCTGGTTGCTTCTTCGTTCTGGCCCTGTGCAATAAAGTTTTTCAGTAATTTAATGTTTTTAGGTAAGGATTCCATGTAAATATTCAGTATGTGTTCAGCCATATCACTATCATGTCCAATTCTTGTCAAGAAATCCTCCTGGTCGAACACTGGCCTGGTACAGACAAAAGCTTTCGAGGGTTCCTGTTTCGTTTCCGCAGCCTCTCCGGTCCCGAGATCACCTTCTTCTTCCCCCTGACCACTGCCCTCTGCCTGATGTCTGCCGCCTGTTCCCTGATCACTGACCTCTGACTTGTGACTCCTGTCCTCTGTCCTCTGGTTTCTTTCTTTTGAAAGCCACTTCTCCAGCACCCGGGCCAGCTCATCCGGATTGACCGGCTTGGCTGTATAATCGTCCATGCCGGCCTCAATGCACCGTTCCCGGTCCTCCTGCATGGCTCCGGCGGTCATGGCGATAATTGGAATTCTGAATTCTGGGATTGAGGAATTGAGGAATTGGGGGATTGAGGGATTGAGGGATTCAGGAACTGAGGTATTTTGGGATTCGCTCTCCAGCCTCTGATCTCTGACCTCTGATCTCTGCCCTTTATCCTCTGCTCCATGCTCCATGCCCCCTGCCTGCCCCGTGAAACAGCCCAAAGGGCTCCCTGTCGTAGACAGGGGTTTCACTGGGGTCCCATGCTCCATGCTTCTTATCCGCCGGGTGGCTTCCAGTCCGCCCATTTCCGGCATCTGTACATCCATGAGCACCAGATCGTAGGGAATGTTTTCCAGTGCGTGGAGGGCTTCCTGGCCGTTGGCCACGGCATCGGCACGCAGGCCCATTTTTTTGAGAATGCCCAGGGCTACCTGCTGGTTGACCATGTTGTCTTCGGCTACCAGGATACGGGCTTTTGTGCCGGAAAAGTCCGGATATCCCTGCCGGATTTTCTCTGGTTCCGTATGCCCTGCAGGCAGGTCCGCAGCGCCTGTTCTTGCCAGGATCTTTTCCAGGCTGGCATAAAGTTCACTTGGCAGGACAGGTTTATTCAGGATGCTGTCGAATCCTGTTTCATGCAGACGCCTGGAATCACCTGTCTGCCCGGTTGCCGATGACATCATGATCAGCCTGGTGTCCTTTAATTGCCCGTCTTCCTTGATATTTCGTCCCAGGGTTTCTCCGTCCATGTCCGGCATCTGCATGTCTAAGACAGCCAACACAAAGGGGTCATTCTCTGCCTTGGCCTGATGCAGCATGCTCAGAGCTGCAGAACCATTGGCAGCTTCCCCGGGCCGCATACCCCAGGAGCCGAAGCGAACCCTGAGTATCTCCCGGTTGGTGGAATTGTCGTCCACGATAAGAGTGCGAACCCCCTGCAGGCAGGCCGGAACTGGCCTTTCCTGCTGCTGTTCATCCTGAACGCCCAGGCGCACTGTAAACCAGAATGTGCTTCCCTGGTCCTCTACACTTTCCAGGCCTGCTGTACCGCCCATCATCTCGGCCAGTTGCCTGGAAATGGCCAGTCCCAGTCCGGTACCGCCGAATTTGCGGGTAGTGGAGGCATCAACCTGGGAAAAGCTTTCGAAAAGACTGTCTTGCTTGTCTTGAGGAATGCCTATGCCGGTGTCCCGGATCTGGAAACAAAGTTCCACAATCCTGGAGTCACCATATTGATCTTTAATACCTGTCTGTTCATGGGACAGGCGGTTCGCCGGTTGATCACTGACCTCTGACCTCTGATCTACGACCTCTGATTTCGACACCCTGATCTCCACCTCTCCATGTTCGGTAAACTTGACCGCATTGCCCACCAGGTTCATGAGAATCTGACGCAACCGGCCCGAATCTCCCCGGACCATGGAGGGTACGTTCGGGTCCATGGAACA
>NZ_QYZY01000341.1:0-1166 GCF_003838035.1 Desulfonatronospira sp. MSAO_Bac3
ATCCACTGGTGGTGATCTCTCCGGCAATAAAGGCAAGTCCCGTGGTGACTAAGGTCTCACAAGCCACCCTGGAGTATTTGTCCTGGGCCAGAATAGCATCCAGCACTGCATCTGAAATCTGCTCCGCCACCTTGTCCGGATGACCCTCGGTGGCGGACTCGGAAGTAAACACATAGTTTTTATTGGATAGGAACATAACTAACCCTTTTCATCTTTCTTTTCCGGGGTGAGTATTCCGCCGGACATAAGCAGCTTGAAGGAATCCTCCACGCTCATGTCCAGGGGTATGGTTTCATCTTCGGGTACCATGAGATAAAAACCGGAGGTAGGGTTGGGAGTAGTGGGCACGTATACATTGACCATTCTTCTTTTGGTCTTTTCCTGCAGCTCGCCCACTGCGACTCCGGTAACATAGGCCATGGCATACATTCCCTGCCTGGGGTATTCCACAAGCACCACCCGCTTGAAGTCCTTGGCCGTGCCCCTGGCTATGGTATCCAGAAGCTGCTTTACCGCTGTATAAATCTTATTGACTATGGGAATATGCTCAACAATTCGCTCCCATATATACACCAGCTTTTTGCCCAGATAATTGCGGACAAACATCCCGGAAAAGATCAGCACCAGCAAAAGCAGAATCAGGCCCAGCCCAGGGACCGGGAAAGGCATGAAATTCTCCGGGCGGTACGCAGGGGGAATAATGAGCAGGATACGGTCTATCCACTCTATGGTAACCTTTAAAATGAAAAAGGTAGCCACTATCGGGGCCAGAAACAGTATCCCGGCCAGGATATTCACCTTTAAAAACTTGCGCACACGGCCGAAAAGGGACAACTGTTCCCGGCGATCATCCATGCTGCTGCCCCTTTGCCTTGTTGGCCCCGTCCACCAGGACCACACTGGGGATATGCTCTTTTTGCTCCCGGGCATCCAGCAGGCAGTAGGCGGCAATGATCACCTTCTGCCCCGGGCTGCCCTTGTGGGCCGCAGCACCGTTAAGCCTTATCTCCCCGGGTTCTCCGCGAATTGCATAGGTAGTCAGGCGCTCCCCGTTGTCCAGGTTGTAAACATCCACCTGCTCAAAAGGAATAATCCCCGAGATCTCCAAAAGTTCCGGACAGATTGATATGCTGCCCTCGTAGTCCAGGCATGCTCCAGTCAGTGTG
>NZ_QYZY01000342.1:0-1137 GCF_003838035.1 Desulfonatronospira sp. MSAO_Bac3
CCCGGTGGTTTCCCTGAGTTTGCTCTCAATGATTTTCTTGCCTTCCAGAGGGGTGCGCATGACCGGAGTTTCAGCGATGAGCAGGTCTCCGAACCGGCCGATGACATTGGCGTGCATGCTTACCCCCAGCACCCGCCTGGCCAGGGCCTGGCCCAGCATAACAGGGAACTGGTGCACCTGGCTGGCCCCGGCCATCTGCAGGATGTCCACGGATTCCAGGGTTTCCGCGGTGGCAATGACCTGGGTGTTTGAACTCAGCTCGCGCAGGGTGAACACGGCGTTGGTGTTGGTGTGGTCGTCGTTGTTGAGCAGGACCAGCTCGGCCTTGTCTGCGCGGGATTTTCGGTAGGTTTTCAGGTCGTCTAGTTCTCCCAGCATTACCTTGTAGCCCTGGTCATGCAGTTCCAGGGTCCTTTGCTGTTCCGGCACCAGGATGCAGTAGTTGTAATTGTACTGTTTCAGCTTTTCCACCAGGTTGGTGATCATGGGGTCGAAGTTGCTTAAGAGTACATGTCCGGCTGTCTTTTCCGGCAGCTCCCTGGGGGTCCTGGCCTTGTTGTGCGCCTCCAGCCAGGGGGCGTAAAAAAAGCGGATGAAGGTAAACGGGAGCATGACCAGCAGAAAAATAACTCCGGAAAGCAGAACCAGAACGGAAAACATCCTTCCCAGGTCCGTGTGAAAGGTGATGTCCCCGTATCCCAGGGTACTCATGGTCACCGCGGTCCAGTACAGACCATCAAGGATGGTGTGTTCCTGGCCCTCTATGACCATGATCCAGTGAAAAAGCAGGGTGTACAGGACCATCATCACAACCAGAACAAGTAAAAACTTCAGAAGAGCCAGGATGTTGTTCTTGGCGGTTTTGTCCTCAAAAAAATATTCCAGTATGGACGGTATAAGCTTCATTTGTTTATTACCTGTGATAAAAATTTCGCCCATCTGCCGACCGGGAAGAAATGCTTATCAGGCAGACCTTCATTAAACGGCAAATAGAACATCCCTCTACTACATCTCGGTAATTCACTAGGCAAGAGGGGGGATGAAGGTTTTTTATCAGCCCGGATGATTTTTAGACTTACTCCTGAAACCCTGTCATAAAAAACAAGAAACTTAGACAGGATTAACAGGATTGACAGG
>NZ_QYZY01000343.1:0-10573 GCF_003838035.1 Desulfonatronospira sp. MSAO_Bac3
GGATTCGTGCGCGACATTCTCCTGGGCAGGTCAAATCTGGACGTAGACCTGGTGGTTGAAGGGGATGGAATAAAATTCGCCAGAGCCCTGGCCGAAAAACTGGATGCCCGGGTAAGAGAGCACCAGAAATTCAGAACGGCAGTGATTATCTGCGCTGACGGCCGGAAAATTGACGTAGCCACCGCCAGGCTGGAATATTACGAGCATCCGGCGGCCCTGCCCATGGTGGAACTGTCCTCCATCAAAATGGACCTGTACCGTCGTGATTTCAGCATAAACGCCCTGGCCGTACACTTAAACCCCCAGAATATGGGCAGGCTGGTTGATTTTTTCGGCGGACAGAGGGATTTAAAAGACAAGGTCATCCGGGTGCTGCATTCTCTCAGCTTTGTGGAGGATCCCACCAGGATTGTCAGGGCTATCCGCTTCGAACAACGATTCGGCTTCAGAATCGGGGCCCAGACGGAAAAACTTATTAAAAACGCCCTGGAGTTGAACATATTCCATCAGCTTTCCGGGAGCAGGATTTTCCACGAACTGCAGATGATTTTTGAAGAGGACACCCCCCTGCCCTGCCTCATCAGGATGGAAAATTACGGGCTTTTGAAGCATATCCACCCCATGCTCAAGCTCAGTTCCAATGTAAAGAACATCCTGACCGAGACGGAAAAAGTCATAAACTGGTTCCAGCTTCTTTACCTGGAGGAAAAGATTGACAAGTGGATTCTTTATATGCTCGGCCTGTTGAATCATATAAATGAGGTCCAGGCCGGCATCATCATGCAGCGCTTCAATTTTTCCCAGAAAAAAACCAGGCATATCTTTTCCCTGCGCTCCCAGATAAACAGTGCCATGAGCAGTATTTCCGCCTGGCATCAGGACCAGGGCAAGCTGAGTTCGCTTTATTTTATATTAAACCCCCTGCCCCTGGAAGGGCTTCTTTTCCTCATGGCCAGAGTGCAAAAGGAGGAATTGCGCAAATACGTATCCCATTACATTACCCATCTGCGGGACATCCAGCCCCAGATCTCAGGCAGGGATCTAAAAAAAATGGGGCTTACCCCCGGTCCGGAATTCGGCCGCATCCTGAAGGAACTTAAAGCGGCACAGATTGACGGGGTGGCATGCGACAGGCAGGAACAAAAGGAATGGGTAAGACAGAAAATAGCTGAACAGTCTCTTCAAGGAGGCAAGGAAAAAAGGGCATCCGGGAAGAATTGACTCCCGGATGCCCCTCTACCTGGTCCCTCAGGAATTGAGGATTTCTTTGGCTGTGTTGTCCTGGGCCTCGGTAATAAACGGCAGCCCGGTTTCCATGGCTGTCTCCCGGTTGCCCGCGGCCAGGTCGCCGCGGTCGATTTCTGACAGGGCGAATTTCCTGGAGCCGGCCATAAACTGCTGCAGCCCTGCCTTGAGCTTGTCCGCCATGGTCCAGAAGGCGATGGCTCCAAAGGGTATATCTGCCATTTCATCCTTGCCTACCTTCTTCTGGACATCATAGTAGCCAGCAAAAACCTCCTCCGGAGAAGATCCGAAATCGGAAACGGTCTTGGGAAGCTTATCCCAGTTCCCACCGATTTTTTCTTTTTTCTCCGGCTGGAGTACTCCCTGGATGTTGCTTCCCAGGAATCCGGATATCATAAGAGCCCTGCCCATGCACACCAGCTTGCTGTAAGGGGCGCCCAGGGCTATGGCTTTGAAAATATGGTCCTCCTGGGCAAAACCTCCGGCAAAGGACATGTCCGGGACGTTCTCCCCTTTTTCGTCCAGGATCCGGGCATATTCGTAGGCCTTGGAATGCAGAAGTATGGACGGGACTCCCCAGGACTGCATCATATGCCAGGGGCTCATACCGGTTCCCCCGCCGGCTCCGTCGATGGTCAGCAGGTCGATGTTGTTTTCCCCGGCCAGTTTGATGGCCATGGCCAGGGCCTCCATACCGTAGGCCCCGGTTTTCAGAGTGATGCCTCTGATTCCCAGTCCACGCAGGTACTCTACGGTGGCCTTGAAGTTGCTGCGGATGTCTTCATATTTTTCAAAATCGGTAAATCCCAGGCGGCTGTGCCGGGCAAATGCCTTGATGGAGCCTCTCTTGAATGCTTCCTGCACTTCGCTCAGTTCCGGGTCTGGATCCACCACGTAACCTCTTTTCTTGAGAAAAAGGGCCTGTTCCAGACTGAAGACCTCGATTTCTCCACCGATATCCTTGGCCCCCTGCCCCCACTTGAGCTCTATCAGGACTTTGTCTCCACCGTATTTTTCGGCCACATAGTCAGCCACACGGTTGCGGCCGTCCTCAACATTCAACTGGACCAGCACAGCCCCATGGCCGTCAAAATAACGCATGTAGGTCTGTATTCGACGATCCAGTTCAGGGGCGTCCACAATACGCCCGTTTTTCATCCTGGAATTGCGGTCCACTCCTACCACATTTTCCCCGATGACAATGGGGACACCTACCAGGGAGCAGCCCACTGCAAAGGAGTCCCAGTAGGTTTCCGCAATCTTGGTGGACCCCAGGGCTCCGGTCATGATGGGCATTCTGGCCTGGATTTTCTTTGTTCTGCCAAATGAAGTGCTTACGTCTGCACCGGGAAAAGTGCAATTATCCGGATCATTGCTTACGCCCTGAGGAAGACCGCTTGATCCGTAGTTGTATCCCTGGATGCGCAGGGAATTGTAAGATACCCCCACGTGAGTGGTGTTGTCCGCTCCGGCGGTTACTTTTCCATAATCCCTGGGATAGAGCACTTCCCGGCCCTTGAGGCTGGCAAGCCAGGTTTCGCATTTTCCTGCACAGTCCGCCCTGCAGAGTGTACACAGCCCGGACTCGGCTGGACTGCCCCGGTTGACAGTACCCAAAACGTCATTTGACTTGGAAGCTTTCACTATAACAACCCTCCTTGAATTTTTTCATCTTAAATGTGAGGTAGCATTGGATAACAGAGTTTACGTATGAATTCAGCCTGCACTGCAGGCACAAAGCTCTGCTCCGGCCCGACGAGACAGTCCTTTATCAAAGGGGGCGAGATTACTCAATGGCCAAAACCAAATTTATAGTTACATTTTTGTAAAACTATTTTTATGTCAGAGACGTATGCAGCAAAATAAACTGGCTCAACCAGTCCTTCCTGATCAGAAAAACATGTCTGAGGACCGGGGGGCACTTCAAATCCCCCTTTTCAGCGCTGCAGGGCTTGCATTTTTTGCCGCATTGAATAGGATGCTTTTTTCACGCACAAATCTTTACAAGGTTCTCTCAGGCAAAATCAATATTAAACACTTAAACAATTCACAATGGTTTTAACTTTACTCAAGATTTCACGGGAAGCCGTTCAACCTGTTTTTGATGCGGATGAGATGAGGTTCTGCTGGAAGGTGAACATGCAGCAGTATCTGGATGGGCAGGGAAGACTGGACCCTTTTCTGCCCAGGTCTTCATTTATCATGGCCGATTATTTCGGCAGGATTGTCTGGGTGGCCACAAGGGATGCCACTTTCGGGCCGGTATTCACAGAAATAGGCTGCCGCAGAAGACCGCACAGGTATCCATGCAGGGGGAGACTGGAGATAATCTACGTGGACTACCTCTGTAACGGGCAGATTTACTGGCGTTGCTCCTCCTGCAGCGACAAGGGGATAATAATCGGATGGGAGGGCTCGTGCTGGGACATGATGGCCAGGGAGCCCGGGCATGTGCTTTCCAGGGCCGAGGAGAAACCCGGGCGGGATTTCTGACCCGGCAAGACATCTTATATAGATGCTTGCAATAAATTGCAGGCGACCCCGCAAAATCACCCCTCCTGCTCTTTTTCCACATTTCTGTACCTTGAAATCAACTGTGCAAACCTCTTTTCCTGTATAGCCGACCTTGCCTTCCGAGCCAGGTTTATGAAAAAACGCAGATTGTGTATGGTATTGAGTCTGAAGGACAGGAGTTCCCCGGCCATGTACAGGTGCCTCAGGTAAGCCCTGGAAAAATTCATACAGGTATAACAGTCGCATCCGGGGTCCAGGGCTGTTTCATCGTTTCGATACCTGGCCTGCTTAATGTTTACTTTTCCAGATGATGTGAAAAGAGTTCCGTTGCGGGCATTTCTGGTGGGCAGGACGCAATCGAACATATCCAGGCCGGCGTTGATGCCTTCCAGGATGTCCAGAGGCTTGCCCACTCCCATGAGGTACCTGGGTCTGTCCCTTGGAAGCAAAGGGGCTGTAAAATATACAGTATCCAGCATCTCCTGCTTGGTTTCCCCTACGCTGACCCCGCCTATGGCGTATCCGTCCATGGGAATCTCGCAGGTCCGGGCAGCGCTTTCCCGGCGCAGGTCCATAAAAAAACCGCCCTGCACTATTGCAAACATTAATTGCTTCCCGGTTTCTCCGGAATAAAAATCCCGGCTTTTCCAGGCCCACTGGACTGTCCGGTGCATGGAATTTCTGGTATATTCCAGGTCTGCACCGTAGGGAACGCATTCGTCCAGGACCATCATTATGTCCGAGCCGATATTCTTTTGTATCCTGATGACCTTTTCCGGAGTAAAAAAATGCCTGGAGCCGTCCAGGTGGGATTTAAACTCCACCCCTTCAGGCGTAATTTTTCTAAGATCCGACAGGCTGAAAACCTGAAAACCTCCCGAATCAGTAAGGATGGGGCCTTTCCAGTTCATGAAGCGGTGCAGCCCGCCCATTTGAGCAAGAAGTTCATCACCGGGGCGCAAATACAGGTGGTAGGTATTGCCCAGAATCATCCCGGCCCCCATATTGTCCAGGTCCATGGGACAGAGACTCTTTACACTTCCCTGGGTACCCACGGGCATAAAAACAGGCGTAGGCACTTCTCCGTGCAGGGTCTGCAGACATCCGCACCTGGCCTGACCATCGGTATGCTCCAGCCTGAAACGGCCGATACTGTTCATGCAGCACACTCCATTATATGGAAATAAATTTCGGGCAGATCTCAAAAAGCGGGCATTCGCCGCACAGTGGCTTCCTTGCCCGGCATGTTTCCCGGCCCAGAAGCACCAGCATGTGATTTAGATCCCCCCAGTCATCCTGCTCAAATTGAGACATGAGATCCTTTTCAATTTTTCCGGGATCCTGTGACCGGGTCAACCCCAGGCGGCGGGCTGTCCTTTTTACGTGGGTGTCCACGGCCACTCCGGCATTAATGCCGTATGCACCGTAAAGGACTATATTGGCGGTTTTGCTGGCCACTCCGGGCAGGCTCATAAGATCTTCCATGTCCGCCGGAACCCGGCCCTGGAATCTTCTATTTATGATTTCGCCTGCCTGTATAATGTTTCTGGACTTGGTCCGGAAGAAGCCTGCCGGCCTGATTACCTCCTGGACCTCCTGCGGGTCGGCCATGGAAAGGGACTTTGGGTCAGGCCATCTGGAAAAAAGCCCGGGAGTGATTTTGTTCACCTGGACATCGGTACACTGGGCGGACAGGATGGTGGCCACCAGAAGTTCCCAGGGACTTTGCCATTTAAGGGCGGTTGCCGGGGCCGGGTAACTTTTCCTGAGCCTTTTAACCACTTCCCGGGGCAAAAAAATTCTGGTTTTTTTCATGGGGACCGACCAGGGTTCAACTTGCCCTGTCCACAATATACTGGGCCAGTCTGTATAGAAAGTCCCTGCCCTGCCCCTGGTAATCCCTCAGGCACGTCTTTGCCTCGTCAGCTGCTGTCTGGGCCAGTTCCCGGCTTTTTTCCAGCCCCAGAAACCTGGGGTAGGTGGATTTATTTACCGACTCGTCGCTTCCCACAGGTTTGCCCAGGGATTTTTCATCGCCTGTCACATCCAGGATATCATCTACGATCTGAAAGGCCAGGCCGATGTTGCTGCCATAATTGTATGCGTTCAAGGTGTCCCTTCCATTTTCGGGATCTGAACCGGCAAGTATGGCTCCGCTGCAGCATGCAGCTCTCAGCAGAGCCCCGGTCTTCATGGCATGCATGCCCTTTAGATCCACGAGCTCCATGCTTTCCCGGCCGGTGGCGCGCATGTCAATGCACTGCCCCCCTACCATGCCGGCGGGACCGGCCGCCTGGGCCACAGTGCCGGCGGCAGCCAGGACGTTTTCCGCCGGGAACGAGGTCTTGAGCATCATGGCGAAGGCCTGGGTCAAAAGGCCGTCCCCGGCCAGAATGGCCAGGGCTTCGCCGAATTTCTTGTGGCTGGTGGGTTTGCCCCGCCTCAGGTCGTCATTGTCCATTGCCGGCAGGTCATCGTGTACCAGGGAGTAGGTGTGGATCATCTCCAGACCAGATGCAAAGGGCAGTATATCTTTTGTGCATGCCCCGGTCATCTCTCCCCAGGCCAGGCATAGAACAGGTCTGACCCTTTTTCCCCCGGCCATGAGGCTGTACTCCATGGCTTGCTGCAGTTCACCGGGAACCCCTTCAAACTGCAGACAGCTTTCAAGGTAATCTTCTATCTCCTTTGCCCTGGAGGCCAGTTCCTGTTTAAACTCCCTGTTCATCATTTCCTCTCGGTGTCTGCGCATCCTCGGCTAAAACAGTGATCTCGTGCCGGGCTTTTTCCAGTTGTTCCCGGCATGTCCTGGTTATTTCCATACCCTCTTTGAAAAGCTGCACGCCTTTTTCCAGGGGCAGGTCCTTTTTTTCCAGCTCCTGTACAATCTTTTGCAGCCTCTGCATCTTTTTGTCGAAGTCTCCCTGCTTAGCGGGCATATAAATATCCTGGTGTTCAGTTGAAGTTTGACAACCTTACAAGACAACAAGTCCAGACGCGCACAGCCGGCATCAGGAGCCTCCTGAGCGGTTAGGCGGTTTAAATGCAGGCCTTAACGTGTCTTAAGGGTTTGACACCCCATCCCTCTTTAATTATGACCCATGAAACCAAACATACTTGGTAAGTATGCATTTGCAGGCCGCATGCCACGGCATAAGGACTGCCGCACCAGCATCTCTGCATTTGCAGCAAGGGTAAACAGCATGGATGAAAACAAAAAAAAGCTCACTATTTACGAAAAAATTGTCAAGTTTTTTCTTACGGACGGAAAGGGCTGTATCATAGCCGTAAGCCAGGACTCCCTGCTTATCAAGGCTGTCAAAGCCATGTACAAGGCCCTGGGAATCGACGCCAACTCTTTTTTCCACAAACAGAACCTGGAAAAAGCCGGGGCTGACGCCAAGTCATTGTTGACACGCTTCAACCAGGTGGTTTTCTTAGTGGAATCTTCAACAGACGGTGCCAGCAATGTTTTAAATATCAAAAATTTCAAGAACATACTGGGGCACAAGTGCAAGGTCATTGTCATGACCTCCGAGACTGATCGCAGCAATATCATTCAAATGTACGAAATGGGCGCGGACAACGTCATAGTCAAACCCGTATCCGTCAATTCTTTGATACAGAAAATAGCTCTGACTCTCAATCCCAACAATGAACTGGCCCAAAAGGTGGACGAGGCCAAAGCCCTGCTTATGGAAAATCATCTGGACCAGGCGGAGAATGTGGTCCAGGAAATCATAAATCAAAAGCCCGACAGCGCTATAGCCTATATCCTCAAAGGAGACATAGCCAAGAAAAGAAAGAATTTTGAGGCCGCGGAGAAATTTTACATCCAGGCTTCGGGTACCAGCAAGATGTACCTGGAACCCCTGAAAAAACTCGCCCGGCTTTACTCGGAAATGAACAACCTGGAGAAAAAGCTGGAGTACCTGAAAAAGCTGGACAAGCTTTCTCCCCTGAATCATGAACGTAAAATAGATCTTGGTGATACTTACCTGCGTATGGACAACGAAGAAGAAGCAAAGGCCAATTTCGACCAGGCCATAAGGCAGGTACAGAAGCAGGCCAGAGACTTGATCAGCTCCACCATCATGCAGATCGCAAGGAAAGTCCGGGATGAACGCCCGGACCTGAGTTCCCAGTACGTGGCCAAGGCCATAGAACACAAGGGCAGCGCCCTGAGCAGAGAAGACATATGGATGTTCAACGAGATCGGGATAAGCCTCAGGCAGCAGGGCAAATGGGAGGAAGCTATTGGATACTACAGTCAGGGCCTCAAGATTGCACCCATGGACGGTGGTCTGTATTACAATGTAGGCATGGCCTATGCCCAGGGCAAACAGTACTACAAGGCCCTGGAAAACTTCCAGAAGGCTGTGGAAGTCAGCCCGGAGTTAGTGGACCAGTATTCCAGCGTTGCGTTTAATATGGCCAAGGTTTACCAGGCACTGAACAGACCCGGCGATGCGGTGAAGTATCTTAAAAAAGCACTGGAAGTGGACCCGGAAAACCAGAGTGCACAAAACCTTCTGGCAAAGCTGACCAGCTGAAACTCTTTGTTTTTACTGACCTCTGACTTCTGCCACGCGTCCTGCCACGCGCCTCGCGTGGTCAGCGTGGTCAGCGTGACAAAACTGACTTTTTGCAGTCACATCTTTTCAGCATCCCCTTCTCCTGAAAGCCGGATCTGTACCACTGACTCTTTGCATTTGTCTGCCAGGCCTGAAAGATCATTCATTTCCGGTCGCACATAAGTCCTGCCGTCAAAAAATACTTCCTTGGCCTGGATACTCTGGTTTTTAATCTTAACTTGTGTGCTTCTTCGCGGCAGAAAAATGCGCTCCTGCAGCTGGACCCTCAGCCCCAGGGTGAGCGAATGCCTGAAAAAAGCTTCCTGAATACTTTTTAACTCATGAGGTCTGCACATGACCTGCACCTGGCATCCGGGACGGTTTTTTTTCATTGTCCCGGGCAGGTGGATCACATCCAGAGCTCCGGCCTGCATTATATTTTCCAGTAAAAACCCCAGTTCTTCTCCTGTAAGATGGTCTATGTTTGTGGTAAGCACCCAGACTTTATCCTGGCCGTATTTATCAGGGTTTTCCTCCATCTCTGCCAGGAAGATACGCAGACCGTTGAAACCCGCCTGTTTTTCACCGAAGCCTGTGCCTGACTTTTTAAGTATTCCCGGAAAACCTGTAGTGTATTCCTGCACCAGTTGATCCAGAATCAAGGCACCGGTGGGGGTAATAATTTCCCAGTCATACCCGGAGGGCTTTATCTTCTTGTTCTCAAGGAGCACAGCCGTAGCCGGAGCAGGCAGGGGTAGCTCCCCGTGAGCGGTCTGAACCTTTCCACTGAACCAGGGAACGGACGAAGCCCACACGCGACTGACACCCAGGCTTTCCAGCCCCCAGAAAGCCCCGACAATATCCATGAGAGTGTCCAGGGCCCCTACTTCGTGAAAATGTACCTTATCCACATCCATGCCGTGTACAAAGGCTTCCACCCGGGCAAGGCGCTCAAAGGCATGCCTTGAACCTGATTTTACAGACTCTGAAACAGGCAGTCTCTCCAGCAGGTCATGAATATCGCGCATAAGTCTCAATGGCTGGTCTGACTCCCAGCTGAAATCAGCCCTTTTGCCTGTGATACCGTTTCTGGAGTCTCCGGCGAATTTCATCTTGACTCCCAGTTCCAGGCTGTTAAAGGCTTCTTCAAGAGGGGTGAAATCCACCCCAAGGTCTGAAAGAGCCGAGACAAACATATCTCCGCTGATTCCGCACTCCAGGTCCAGGTAAAGTAAAGACATGGCCTCTCCGTGATTTGAATTGACTGTTGACGATAAGCAGCTTGCTGAATTTAAAAGATGATAACGATACAAAAAAATTTACAAGACGCCCTTCTGGCAGGTGTGCTGGCAGGACTGGCTCATCACTGGCAAGTCAGCAGGTCCCTGTTGCGCATCCTGTTTTTCCTGGCGTTTGTTTTATTGAATTTTATGCCCTTTATGGGCTTGTGGGCCTCCATGGCTCCGGTGCTTCTGTATGTTCTTTTGTGGCTGGCCATGCCTGAGCCATCCGGTGAGCTTACTGAAAAGGAGCAGGAAGAAAAAGCCGCCAGGACCAAAACATTTTACAATTACACCATGCTCGGGGTTGTGCTCAACCTGGCTCCTTTTCTGTTTCTGGCCCTTTTCAACCCGGACCAGCTGTTCATTTTGCTTCTGAGCGTACCTGCGCTTTTTCTCCTTTTGCCTGCCACACTTTTTATCATAACCGGGATAATAAAGGCATCATAGGCCTGTCTGCTGAAGAGGCATGCCCGGTCAACAGGTGAGCGGTCAAAACTGACCGTTGAACGGCTGACTGCATGGAGTGTGCATTGCCGCTCTTTTCAGGCATCCTTACATCCCTTTTAACTCCGTTTATCTAAAACAGGATGCAGGTCAAAATACTGTCTGTATTGTTCATAACATATCAGGCACGCAAACCCTGGTGAACAGCAGCACTTTTGACGCAACCCGGAGGGAAAAACGTGCCGCATTAAAACCAGCTCAATCAATCAAAAGTTGTTCCGGCAATGGGTTGATCGTAACCATTCAGAGTGTCCTGGGTATTGATTGCTGGCACAAGGCCTGGGGACTGTCCCTCGCTGTGTTGGTCTGTGCAGGATCACGGTATTTTGCGCTTGTAATTCTGGTGATTGTGAAGGCAAGGTGTCGCGGGGACTGTCACCCTGGCCGGTAACTGCCCCCTGAATGGTTACGATCAAAGCCGGTCCCGGTCCTTGATTCGGGATCCGGGTTGAC
>NZ_QYZY01000344.1:0-8033 GCF_003838035.1 Desulfonatronospira sp. MSAO_Bac3
TCTCCCTTATGCCCGAATTCATGGTCCGCCAGGAACTGCAGGATAAAGAAGTTATCCCCATGGAACTTGAAGAAGGCGGTCTGGAGCAGGGATTTTACATGGTTTACCGCAAGCAGGAAGGCCTACCGGAAATCATGTACAACCTTATAGATTATATCGCCCTGAAGATAAACAAAAACATCACCCCTGCAGGCCGGGAACCCTTAATAGAAGAAGACCGGGCTTAATGCCCGCCTTGCAGTTCGCCCGCACACGACCCTGCTGATCATGGGCCGGTCTTTTCAAATACATAAGTGCCGGCCTCTGGCAGTTCTATTACAAATCCACTGTCACTCAATTCCCCGATTATGACCCCGCCGGTTTCCGTATGCAGCCAGATCTCGCCTTCCCGGACACTCCAGCGAAAACTCACAGAATCCCTGGGGGTTTCCCATGTGCCTTTCCTGTCCTCCTGGAGTTCAATGGTGGAGCCAGCATCGGGACCGTTCTCTGATACCTCCTGGTATACACCCGGGACTTCCGGGGCCTCAGAACAGCCCATAATCAAGACCCCGCCCATCAGAATTACTGCCAGGACAAATATGCATGTTTTGGCCATGACACGCCTTCCTTGCTTTATTGTACTGTTTATATCCTGCGCAACAGGGCCAGGAACCTGTTTTCCAGGTGGAACATACGGTCAAAGTAATAAATGTGCACGATCATGCCCAGCCAGATGACATCGCGGAGTACTGTATGCCAGCCGATAAGCTCATCCGAGGTGCTGAAGCATCCGCAGCTTATGGGCGTATCCTGAATTACATTTATCACCAGGGCCACTGTAAACATGACCATCATGCCTCCGATGATGACCGTCACAGCCTTGGCCCGGAATCCGATTATAAGCATGAGCCCGCAGATGAGCTCCAGCCAGGGCATGGTCACAGCCAGAAAATTCACAGCCCAGTAAGGCACAAGCTGGTAGTTGGCGATGGTCTCGGCGAACTCCACGGCATAATTGATCTTGTACAGGCTGGCGTAGACAAAAAGCCCCCCGATATAAAGCCTGAAGATAAAGGCCAGCTCCTTACTGGTGAGTAGCCGCAGCATGAAGTTGTAAACAGTCTTTGTGCTCATGGCGCTACGGGCATCCCTTTAGCTTTCCATTCACCAAGCCCGCCGGGCATGACCAGAACCCTTTCATGTCCTCGCTCTTCAAGCTCAAAAGCCACTGTTTCATCATACCGCCTGCTGATGTTTCGGCCGTAGACTATGATCTTCTTTTCCGGATCCAGCTGGGCAAAGTGCATCATGTATATGAAATCGAAAAGATTTGAGGGCAGGTTGACCGCGTCCCGGATCTTTTCCTGCTCAAAAAACTGGTTGGGCCTGGCATCGACAAATACGGCCCCGTCCTGTTCATAAATTTCTGCCGCCCTGTCAGTGTCTATCATTTCCGGTTCAGGCAGGGACCATGTGGCCGGAGTCAGGGATACTCCTCCCGGGCTGGTGGTGTTGTAGAGCAGGCTTATGATCAGAGTAACAGCGACAATGAAAACGAAATCCCAGGCACTGACCCTTTCCAGGCGGGCGGCTTCGCTGTGAATGAGCCCGTGCAGTCTGTCCCTGGTTCTTTGCAGGATGCTTATGGTTTCATGGCTTTTTTGCAGCTCTTCTATGGTCTGACTAAGCTCCTGGTTCTTGCTCATCAGGTCGGCATTGAGCCTGTGGATTTCCTCCCTTGAGCGCACCATCTGCAGCGAATCCATGAGCACCTGGCTCAACTGCAGCAGAAAATCCCTGTCAAGGTCAAAATAAATCGACCCGTCCAGCTTGGGTCCCAGCACCAGGTATCCGAAACACCCCGAATCCAGGTTCCAGCGCACGATAAAACAGGAATCCTCAGGCCAGGGCAGGCGGCTGTCCCGGGCTGCCTCATGCTCATTAGTGCTGATTACCAGAATCTGCTTGGGCAGAAGTTCATTGTCCCTGTCATCCCGGGCAAGATGCTGCTGCGCCTGCACAAAAGCATCTTCACGCAGCCTCTGCACCCTGAAATCATTAAATCCCCGGTAATGCAGGGCGCTCTCCTCCTGCTCATCAAATACAAGCAAAAGGGCCTTGTCAGTACCCACCGCTCCCATGCACATAAGCAGGAACTGCTCTGCAATCTCACCCCTGTCTTCCAGAAAAAAAAGCTCGCGCAGGTATTCGTTGAGAAGGCGCAGCTGATAGGCCTGGTATTCCCTCTCCCGCAACTCCTTGTCCCTTTCCGGGACTGCGCTTCTTTCTGCATCAGAGTTTTGCACCATAATTTGCTCCAGGCATCATTTTACAAGCTCTCTGAGCTTGCCCATCATCTCCCGGGTATCCGGCATGACTCCGCCGTGGGCATAAACCACTTTGCCCTCACGGTTGACCATTATGGTATAGGGAGTGTCCAGAGAACCTATCTTGCCGGGCAGGATGTACTCATGATCCCCCAGGATGGGATAGGGCGTTTCCCAGGCCTGGTACAGGTGCTCAACCTCCCCGGGGGAGGCTTCCGGTGCCAGGGTGAATATGTACATACTCTCAGCCAGAGAAGTATTGTCCTGGATGCGGTTGAAAAGACGGTTGAATTCCGGGGCCTGCTCGTGACAGACCGGGCAGTATACATCCACTACCTTGAACAGGACATATTCCCGGTCAAGGTTGTCCAGGGAAAATGGCTCCATTTTTTCAAGACCCAGCTGCTCAGCTGCCTCTTGAGTGGCAGGAGCAGGAAATGTAACCCCTTCCAGGCTGTCTCCCTCCTGCACCGAAGCCTTTGACCCCGGAGGTAAAAACAGAAAAGCGACCATTGCCACGAAAAATACGGTAATGAACTTCATGTTGCTGATCATGGATACTCCTTCTACGTAACTACTTTTCAGTCAATAATTGCAGCATGTCCAACCTGCGCATGCATCAAAAAAATAAAGTTTCCAGCACGGACTGCTCCCCTCCTTGGTTAAGGAGGGGTTGGGGGTGGTTCGTTCTAAATGACCACTTCCTTATCCAGTTACTCGCAGGTTTGGACCCGGGTGTGTCCGGGTAAGGTGCTTTTAAAAAAACAATACTACCCGGCCTGCTCCTGCAGCCGGGACAGGGCCTGGTCTTCTGCTTCATAGATCTCTGCCATCCTGGTTATTCCCACCAGGTGAAAAAATTTCTGAAAATTCTCTGAAAGACCGGTTATGACCGCTTTTTGACCGTTATCCCGGCACATGGAAAGAATCTGAATAAACACTGCAATGCCGGTGCCGTTGACTGATGAATTGGGATTGAACCGGAAAAGAACACCGGTTTTGCCCTGCTCGTTTATCTCCTGGTAGATTTCCTGCAGTCTTTTTTCGTGGGAGGCGTTGATATTGCCCTGTATATCCACTATGGCTGTGCCGTTGATTGAAGAAAGTGCAATCTGCTCTTCACTGCTCTCCAGGATGCCCAGGCGCTCTACAGCCCGCTTAAGGGCATTCTGCAGGGCATTTTTTTCAATGGGCTTGTGCAGAAAATCAGTGGCATTGAGCTCCATGGCCCTGATGGTCAGGTCAGCATCGCCATGCCCGGTAATAATTATCACCTCGGTATGCGGACTCATCTCCTTGATGCGGCCAAGGACCTGAATACCGTCCATGCCGGGCATCTTTATGTCGCTGATCACCAGCGGGGGCTTTTCCTGCTCAAAAATTTCCAGGCCCTTCTCTCCGCTTTCAGCCGTGTACACGCTGTAGCCATAGGCCTTGAGAAAAAGCTGAAACATGCTCAAAGTAGGCTTTTCATCATCTATTACCAGAACTTTCTGCATGGTTTTTATCTGTCCTTTGGGTTGGAATTTTGTGCATGACTGTCGGATGCAGAAAAAAACACCCTGAAGGTGGTGCCCTCATTCTCCCTGCTCTGGATATCAATCTCGCCCTGATAGTCCTGTATGATCCCGTAGCATATGGAAAGCCCCAGACCCATTCCCTTGCCCACTTCCTTGGTGGTGAAGAAGGGGTCGAAGATCTTGTCCACCACAGAGCGGGGCATACCTGTCCCGTTGTCCTGGACACTGAGTACCGCCTGCCCGTTACTTATCCCGGTGAAGATGACGATCCGCCCTGTCCAGCCCGGTTCCTGCTGTGCCTGCTTCTGCATCACCGCATCCCGGGCATTGGTAACGAGATTGAAAATGACCTGCTCCAGCCTGTTCTTGTGGGCCATGATGAAAACCGGTTGAGAGGCAGGCTGAAAATCCAGGTCGATATTGGCCAGCTTAATCTGCTGACCGATAATGGTCAAAACGTTCTGCACGCACAAGTTTAAGTCGGTTTCTTCCAGACCGGGATCTGATTTTCGCCCGAATTCTCTTAGATTGTTGATTATCTCCGTTGCCCTGTCCACCTGGGTGTTGATTTCCCCCAGGATCTGACGCAGTTGTTCCTCAGGAATATCCTGCCCCTCCTGCTGCATCATCTGAACGAACTCACTGCCCATTTTTATGGCATTCAGAGGCTGGTTCAGCTCATGGGCTACGCCGGCTGAAAGCTGTCCCAGGTCGCTCATTTTACTGGCCTGAATCAACTGGGCGTCCTTCTCCAGCATTTCAGTAATATCTGTAGTGGCCACAATGACCGCATCCCGGTTGCGGTAAGTGCTCAGCCGTCCTTCTACGTTGGTGTATATGGGCTGGTTGCCGCGGTAATAATGTATGGCCTTGTTGTAGACAATCCTGGCATCCTGTGGCTCCTGCTTCAGATGTGTCCTGAGCTTCTCCGGAAACTCCGGGGCCAGCCTGGTAAATTCCATGCCCACGAGCTCATTCCTGGAATAACCGTATTCCTTCTCCGCGCTGGAATTGGCATCCAGGATCTCAAACGTCTCCAGATCCAGGACAAAGACCGGAACAGGACCGCTTTCAAAAAGCGATCTGTATTTGTGTTCAGATTCCAGCACCCTTTTGCGGTAAAGCTTGACGCTGCGCACCATCTGATTGAAAGAGTCAGCCAGCTGCTGCACCTCGTCCCCGCTCTTATCCCTGTCAGCCAGGCAGTCCCGGCAGTAATCGGGTTTGCCGGGCAGATGCCTGTCTCCAAGCTCTGCTTCCAGGAGCCTGTCCACATGCCAGCAGGGCTGATAAGATCCGGTAATGGCCGGACAGGGTTCATCCCTGCCGGGTTGCAGCCCGTTTACGGTTTTGAGCTCCAGGTCCCCCCGGCTGATCTGATCCGCCATACCGGTCAATTTCTGCATGGGCCTGGTTATATACAGGGAGATGCGGTAGCTTAAAACAAACATTACCACAAGGACCGCCAGTGTAAACCCCCCGAAGGTAATATTCATGGTCCTGGCCACCTGCTCTATATGCTCTTTTTTCAGACCCAGGCGTACCGTGCCGATCTGGTAGATGCCCTCCAGTATGGGCACTGCTATGTCGTAGACCTGCATATCAGCCTTATCCAGGCTGCGGATACTGTAGTCCTGCTCCTCCTGAACCGGGTTCACCCCGCGCAGATCATCCGGAAAGGGGGTAATGAAAGTATGTGAAAGAACATTCTGCTCATCATCAAGAATAACCACATATTCCACCAGATGCCGGCGCTCCCCCAGCTGGGCGGCGTCAAATATAGTCGCCACCAGCTGATCCCGGTCCCGGGTCAAAACATGTCCGATGCTGTGGTCTGCGATGCTCTGGGCAATGGATACACCGCGGGTTTTGAGTTCCTGCTCCATATAACCGGACAGAATCCAGCGGGCCATAAGCGCGCTGGAAAGGCTGAACAAAAGAACCACCCCTGCAGTGGACAAAAATATCTTGTGCTTTAGACTTAAGTCCCTGAATCTGGGCATGGGCCTGACTTTTTGTCCTTTGTTTCAATGTCCTGCTTGAACTTGTCCCAGTCGGTCAAAAGCTCCAGTTTGCCGTCCTTGAGAACGGTAAAATACACCCGGGTGAGTCCCTGGTGGTCCTTGGGACCGAAATTGAGAGTGTTGGCAATGCCCAGGGAAAAATCCTGGATGGTTTGAATCCCCTGGATGAAGCTTTCCCGGTTCAGGTCCGACCCTGCGCGCTTCAGGCCCTCCACCAGCACCTTGGCGTTGATGAAGCCCTCCAGAGCCACCATATTGGGATCTTCTTCGGGGAAATACCTGCAGTACAGGTCCACAAACTCCTGCACCCCCCAGAGCAGTGCCTGGGATACCAGGGAGTCCGGCGGGGGAACCACCTGGGTGATTATCACCCCGTCCCCGGCAGGCCCCAGAATGCGGGCCATCTCCTCGGCCCCCACAAAGGAAACGTTGTGAAAGATGGGCTCAAACCCCCTCTCTCTGGCTGTCTGAATAAACCTGGAACAGGCGTCATATGTCCCCACCATGACCACTGCCTCGGCCCCGGATTCCATAATGCTCTGCAGCCCGTCCTCGATATCCAGGGTCCCCCGGGTGTAGCTGCCCGTGGCCACCGGGGCCAAATCGTACTCCTTGAGGGCCAGTTCCGTTCCCCTCAGCCCGTCCAGGCCGTAAGCGTCGTACTGGTAAAAAACTGCGATCTCATCCAGGCCCAGTTCTTCCACGAAATGGGTCACCGCGGCCTCTGTTTCCTGGTAATAGGATGCCCGGATATTGATGATATTTCTGTTGAAGGGTTCGCGGAAATCGCTGGCCCCGGTAAATATACCCAGCAGAGGAATCTCGGCTTCCTCTATCAGGGGAAGGGCTTTAACTGTGGTGGGAGTGCCCACGTAGCTGAACAGGCTGAAAACCTGGTCCTCAACGATGAGCTTCTGGGTGTTGGCCAGGCA
Source organism: Desulfonatronospira sp. MSAO_Bac3 (assembly GCF_003838035.1). NCBI lineage: Bacteria > Pseudomonadati > Thermodesulfobacteriota > Desulfovibrionia > Desulfovibrionales > Desulfonatronovibrionaceae > Desulfonatronospira > Desulfonatronospira sp. MSAO_Bac3. The sequence continues at coordinate 6,786 of NZ_QYZY01000344.1, forward strand.
GCGGGCTGGATCGTAGGCATCGTCATAGGAAATGAGTTCAATCTGTCTTCCGTGAACTCCGCCCTGCTCATTTATATGCTTTATATAGGCCTGGGCTCCCTGGAGGGTCTGAGTGCCCAGGAAACTGGCATGGCCGCTCAAAGCCAGGGATGAACCTACACGTATGGTGTCTTCAGTTACCCCGGGAACCTCGTTGGCGTTTTGTTCCTGTTCCCTGTCCAGGCCGCATGCCGGGGTTAAAATAAGCGCCACAAGGCATAAAGCCGCCTTAAAAATCAAAGGGTGCATATACTTATCCTGTGGATTATTCCTTTCTCTTGTCGTAAAACTCCTCTGACAGGTCCTGCATCATGTCTTGCAGCCTCTTTTGCACATCCGCGGCTATGCTGTCACGAGACGACATAGTCAGGTCGTCCTTTTCGTAGATGCGCACCACCACCATACGTCCGTCAATCTCTATAAAATTTCCGGACCTGAGCCTGACATGCAGGGCCAACGGGTCCTCTTCTCCGGCCGTGGTGATTATGCAGCGGACGTAGCCCAGTTCCCGGGGATCATCCACGAAAAAAGGCAAAAGGTCGTCATCGCGCTCCATGTCCGGAAAGTTTTCCTGGAACAGCTCCTGCAGATGCTCTGTAATCTCCTGCCTGTCCAGACCCAGCTCTTCTGCCGAGCCTTTGAGATAGGTCACATTTACCCTGCCGAACATCTGGATGGATTTGAATTCATCATGGCGCAGACTCACGGTGCAGGGCTCTATTTCCAGGGCCTGCTCCTTGTCTCCTGCGAGGCCCGCAGAGGGCAGCCAGGCCATAACGCAGGCGATCACTGTAATGACAAGCAGATTCAATGGTCTCATAATGACTCCTTTTTTGTACTCCTGTATAACAGCTAAATTAAAACCCGTCACCAATAAATTCTGCCAGTTATTTAACAAAGGCAACTGTTCACCATAATGATTATATGCTCCAGTGGTCCGGGGATCCGTCCACAGATGGTGAATAGTTAAAACAAAAGAAACCCGGTGCGGCAGGTGCCGGAAAACGACCCTGAATTTCATTTACCTGGGGGTGGTTATGGTGTAAGAGCCCGGCATGCACTTTTTCACCATATTCAACAACTCCATCCTGCCCATATTTCTGATAATTATCTCTGCCTTTATCTATAACCATATCTTCAGACCGGAAATAAAACCCCTGGCCAGCCTGGCCCTGGCCCTTTTTGCCCCGGTGCTGGTCTTTGACTCCA
>NZ_QYZY01000345.1:0-17761 GCF_003838035.1 Desulfonatronospira sp. MSAO_Bac3
GCAATCTGCGGCTTCCGGCTTGCCCTGTGAAATTCCGAAGGACAGCGCAGCTGATTTCACCGGGGCCGCTGATTGCTTATCCTGTCAATCCTGTTAATCCTGTCTAAGTTTCTTGTTTTTTATGACAGGGTTTTAGGAGTAAGTCTAACTGTGCATGCTCACAAAACTTCGCGTCTGTACTTTCTGTGTTTGTGCTGAAAAGGTATCGCGGGGACTGTCCCCAGGGCCGATCAAGGCATCCCCTGAATGGTTATGGGTTAAGGCCTGGGCAGAATCAGGGTTATGCGGGTCCCGCGGTCTTGTGCAGAATCTATCCACATCCTGCCTCCAAACTGCCTGACAACGCTGTAGGCCTTGGTCAGGCCGAATCCGCCCCCCATGGTCCGTTTTTCCTGCACGTTGCTGCCCCGGACGCCGAAATCCACTACATTCTCGATTTCATTTTCAGGAATGCCCCTGCCGGTGTCCTCCACTGCAAAGCGAATATCTTTACCGTCATCATAAAGACCGGCCAGGACCTTTCCCCCAGGCTCGGTGTATTTTCGGGCATTGGCCACCAGATCGCGCATGACGTCCTGCAGGACCGGGGGCATATTGATACTGTCCTGGCGGGTGCCCTGGAAATTGAGGTGGATAAAGTAATCCGTCGGACCCTGTCGGGCCAGGTTGTATACAAAGCGGTAGCGTCCCTTGCTGTTTTTTTCAATGGCGCTGAATACATCCAGAAAGTTCTGCATGAGCCGGCTTAAATCATGATCCTCCCATTTGTCCGGATTCTCCAGGCGGTTGACGATTTCCCCGGCCCGCACCCTGAGTATGTCCAGCACTGAGTCTATGTTGGCTCTGGATTCCCGGACCTCTGGATCATCTGTAAGCCCCGGGCGACTTTTTAAAAACTCCTGCAGGCGATCCTGGATAAATGCGGCATGCTTTTCCACGCTTCCTGCATATTCCAGTATGCTGTCCCTGCTGCTCATACCGTCCTTTATCCTGAAACAAAGGTCCACACAGTCCTGAAGTGCTCTCTCATCCCCGGACATCATTTCCAGGATCTGCAGTTCTCCGGAAATAATATTGATAATATTGTAAAAACTGTGCATATCCAGGAAGATGCTGTCCTCCGGGGTCAGACTTATATCTTTTTGGATCTCAACCTGCATGACTATCCTCCCTGTTTTTTCATAGGCATCCAACCGGCCAAATGTTCTGCTTTGTACCTTAAAGCAGGGCAACGGCCACACCCTGCCATAAAATCTGCTGGTTGTTTTTCTATCCCAGTTAAGATAAGAGGTCAATCAGACCCTTTTTGGCCGGGGCATTAGTCAAATTGTCAAAACACCCTGTTTTTGTTAACATATAAAAAATCTGCAGACGAACCTGAGATTTCTTCAAAACTGGAAAAACGTACAGGCGGCAAAAGACCGGAAGGAGACCTGTTATGCCCAGGGAAGTGTTTTCCAGGCCTTCATTTAAAAAAGCCGCAGGAGAGGACAGCTTTCCTGCTGCCGAAAAAAATCCTGCCAGGGATGCATTTATGCCCCCCTCCAGGAAAAGCTCCCGCAAGCTGCGTTCTCAGGTGGAAGAAATAGTATCCACCTACCAGGACAGCATGGCCGCTTTTCAGCGATTTAGAAAATGCTGCTCCATTGTGCACTCCACAACCACCCTTGCCCGGCTTCCCGGACTGCTGCAGAGCCTGAAAAAAGAACTCAGGCTGGACGGAATACACCTGGTTCTGGCCAGTGAAGAGTACGACGGCCTTGTCCCCGATTCTGTAACCACCATGCCCCAGTCCGGACTGCATAAACTGCGGGCTGTACTGGACCTGGATCACTTTTCCGGATGCACCATACATTCTGCTGAAGACCTCAGGGCCTCGGGTCTGCTGGAGGATCTTGGATTTACTCCTCAGGGATCGCTTCGTTCCGGATCCGCCATTGTCTTTTCTTTGCATGACCGCTTCCGGTCCCAGAGACCCGTAGGACTGCTCATGTTTTATGACCGGGATTCAAACCGCTATACCAGAGAAGTGGCCACCGACTTTGTAGAGCACTTTGCCGAGACTTTTGCCTGGGCCATGGTCAGCCTGCGGGACCATGAAAAACTAAGGATACAGGAACAGAACTTAGCTGCCGCAAAAAACGAGGCAGAAGAGGCTACCAGGGCCAAGAGCATGTTTCTGGCCACCATGAGTCACGAAATAAGAACCCCCATGAATGGTGTAATGGGGCTCAGCCAGCTTCTACTGGAAACCCCCCTGAACCCGGAACAGCGCCATCTTGCCGGACTAATCCGCTCCAGCGGCGAAAACCTTCTGGACATCATCAATAATGTCCTGGACTTTTCCAAAATTGAAGCAGACCGGCTTGTGTTGGAGCAGGTGGATTTCGACCTGCGCACAATGATGGACGAAATCACCCATATTATGAAGATTAATGCCGGGGAGAAGGGTATTGAGTTTGTCAGCCGGATAGACCCGGCCCTTGAAACCAGTCTTCAGGGTGACCCGGGAAGGCTTCGCCAGATACTTTTCAACCTGTCCGGCAATGCCGTCAAATTCACCGCTCAGGGCGGGGTCCGGCTGGAGGTTTCGCCACTGACCAAGCTTGAGGACAGCATTCAGATTCTTTTTGAAATTACAGACACCGGGCCTGGGATTGACCAGGAAACAAAGAACCGGATTTTTACCGCTTACCAGCAGGCCGAGAGTTCCACCAGCCGTGAGTACGGGGGCAGCGGCCTGGGCCTGTCCATCAGTAAAAGCCTGGTGGAACTGATGCACGGAGAAATCGGGCTTGAGAGTTCACCGGGTACTGGTTCCACTTTCTGGTTTAAAGTATGGTTTGGTCTGCAGAAAACCGCCCATGATTCATGGCAGCAAAAAAAATCTCCTGAAAATCCAGCCCCTGAAAATCCGGCAGTCAATACAGGTATCAGGATTCTCATCGCAGAAGACAATTCTGTAAACCAGTTGCTGGCCACAAAGGTCCTGGAAAAAAACGGTTTTCATGCAGATGTGGTCTCTGACGGCCGGCAGGCCCTTGAAGCCCTGCAGAAAAAACATTACCACCTGGTACTCATGGATGTGCAGATGCCGGTAATGGACGGAATTACTGCCATCAGAAGCTTGCGTACCGGACAGACCAGGGTGCTGAACCCCGAGATCCCTGTAATCGCCCTTACAGCCCATGCCGGAGAGGGAGACAGGGAGCGCTTTATTAAAGCGGGCATGAATGACTACCTGCCCAAACCCATCATGCCCGACAGCTTAAATCAAATCGTCCAGAAATGGGCGACTCCGTGAGCGTAGCCTGCAACCTGGCTCTGCCGGCGGTCCCCGGATATTTTCCCCGAATCCGCTGTTGAAATTCAGAAAATATCATTATAACTGAACGACTGACGCCTTGAGGCGGCAATCGTTTAAGCAACCGATCAAAATACTATTCTGCAGGAATGCCCTGCAGATAACCAAAGAAAAAACTTACGGCAACACTACATGATTACTTCTCCGGATAAACTTCAGGCCTGTTTTCAGGCGGCCCAGGACCAGCGCTCCAAGCTCATCATCGTCATGCCCCAGGAGGCAACAAGCATGGACAGTCTTGAGGCCTCCTTAGAAGACTTTGATGAAAATCACCTTTACCTGGAAATCTCCACCCTGGAAAATTACAGCAACAGCTGGCACGACCTGGAAATAATCTGTTACTTCCGTCTTACTCAGAAAAAAGGGCCTCAAAAAGAGATGTTCTTCAATTTCGGGGCAAGGATTGTGGAGCTGGCCAAAAAAGAAAAAATAGTCAAGATGGTCCTCCAACGGCCCCAAAAGCTGGATATCGGCCAGCGACGCTCCAGCATGCGCATTGAAATGGACCAGAATCTGATGGTGAACTTCTGCATATGGGAAGAACACCGCTTTATCCGCCCCAGGACCAAAGACAGAAAGACCGGTCTCTACAGTCCCAGGATAAACCTGGATTATATCCAGGAAGGAAGCTTTAGCGTGGTGGATCTTTCTGCAGGAGGGATGAAGGTAAGAGCGACTTCCAGGCTTATCAAGGAACTGGAACTGGACTGGAACAGGGGCCTGGTCCTGGTCATCTGGATGAACCTGGACGACCCGGAGAAAGCAAAAACCCAGGATTTCTGGATCAAGGGCCGGATAAGGTACAGGACGGAAGATTTTTTTTCCAAGGATGTGGACATGGGAGTAGAGTTCACCCATTACGGCCAGATAAGCCCGGACAAAAAAATGAAATGGCAGGCTGTACGCGACCACAACATTGAGCCCCTGGGCAACTGGACCTACAGGCGCTACATGGAGAACTACCGCAAGGGAGTGGCTACGTCATAAGATTCTAAGCAACTGGTAATATTGTGTTTCCAGGCTCATGGCTCACATTCAGCACATTAAATGTCAAGTATGGACTGATCCCCTGCATCAGGTAATAAACTACCGCTGTACAGGGTTGTCTGTTTGTGGTTGTATAGAGGTTTTCACCCGCATGCTGCGTTTCTTTTACTTTTTTTCTTTCCAGTCGCCGGTTATGGCCTGCCACGTATTCCTGAACAAAAAGCTGTCATCCACATTGTTTTCCATTTCCCTGAAAAGGGCCAGGGGCATGGAAAAGGACATGAGATTTCTGTCCAGCATCCTGCGCAGGTGTTTGCGGGCTGATGGGTCCATGAGCCCTACCACTGCCCTGGGCTCTTCCTTCAGGGCCTCGGCGTAAGGCAGAAGAGCAATGGCCTGACATCCGGCTACAAAGGGGATGCTTACATTTTCAAAACTGTGCCTGCCGTAATTGGCCAGGACCACTAAGGCGCACAACTGATCCGCATCCACCAGGAAAGTAACCACCTGCACGTTATCAGTTTCCTCCTGGATCTCCTGCAGAGGCTTGAGTACCACGTACTTTGCAGGTACCTCGGTAATGGGCAGGGACTCCACAAATGAGCGCACATGATCAGGGGTTTTGATGTAACGTTCCCCTTCCATAAAATCATCACCGAACTCGCCCAGGCCGGCTTCCCTGATCTTTTCGCCCACAGCTCTGCCCTGCTCTGAATTTTTGTTCCCGCTGGACAGAAAGTTGTAAAAGCATTCCTCGCCGCCGGGAAAATCCTGGTATTTGTTGCCGAAGCCAAGGCCCACGCCTCCGCCCCAGCATCCATAGGTCTGACGGCTGAATACCGCGGTTTTGCCCTTGACCACGCTGGCTAAGGAAAACATTACGCAGCCCCACCGATCCGCCTTGAACTCAATTGCCCCGGACGGCTTTTCATCGGACCAGGTCAGGGCTGCCGGCTGATATTTGAGCTTCAGGATGGATGCGATCCTGCTCTGCATAACCCCCTCCCTCAGGCGGAACCGGCTGCGGGCTTGACTACTGCACCGGAGCGCAGGCACCTGGTGCAGACCCGGATCTTTCTGACCCGGCCCTGGGGCAGTTGGGCCCTGACCCGGCGCAGGTTGGGCATAAACCTTCTTCTGGTATGGTTGTTGGCGTGGCTGACATTATTACCGGTTGCGGGCTTTTTGCCGCACACTTCACATTGCTTGGTCATAACACTATCTCCTTGGCATTAAAAAATATTTCAGGCCTGCTGTTTACACACCCTGCTCCATGACTTAATCATTTCTTTCGGCAGGAAGACGGATGCCATTTATTAAACAGCCGCAAGGCAAAAAAGATTACATTATCTGTTTGGTTTCAAAATGGCAAGAGTAAAATCTTGACATACTCCGGTATAACAGGATAATAAAATTTTTCTGGGTTAAAATATGTTGCTTTCAGACTGGCTGCCCTTATCAGAAATCCCGGACCAGGGGGTGAAATATTTTTTTCAGGACGATTCCAGGTGGATCCTGTTGTGGGAGAAATTCGGACTCGACTGTGGCATGGAAAAAAGCCTGGTGTCCAACCTGGAAGTCCTGCCCCAGCCCGATGGAGTCTATTTCCGGGGCCGGATCCAGGGACAGGTGGCCATGACCTGCTCTCGATGCCTGGAACCGGGCACCGTGGACATAGATTACAACATAGACGTGTACGAGAGCTTTGAAGCAGACCCTGAAGATCCACCCGGCTACAGCCCCCTCAAGTTCGAAGACGGTCAATGGTGGTTCAGCCCGGAACAACTGGCCTGGGAACATTTTGTCCTGGCCCTTCCGGACAAGCCGCTGTGCTCCGGGGACTGCAAAGGGATCTGCCCTGCCTGCGGGGAAAATATCAACACCGGCCTTTGCGCCTGCCCTGAAGAATCCTTCGATCCCAGGCTGGCCGTGTTCAGAAATCTTAAAATAAATCGATAGAGAGGTTCATAATGGCTTTACCCAAGAAGAAAACTTCCAGATCCAAAAAGGGGATGCGCCGGTCACACGACCACATTCCCGCACCCAATGTAATATACTGCGACTGCGGGGAAGCTTCCCTGTCCCACAGGGTTTGCCCTCAGTGCGGCACCTACAGAAGCCGGACATACATCAAATCCACCGCGGATGAAGCCGATTAAACCCTGGATCGCAGTAGATGCCATGGGCGGTGATTCCGGCCCGGATATAGTCATCCCCGGCAGCCTGGAAGCCGCCAGGCAGGACAACCTGGGCCTGGTTCTGGTGGGAGATCAGGAAAAGATCGAGCAGGCCCTTTCAAAACAGAAGACCGGCGATCTCCAGCTGGAAGTCCTGCATGCCCCTGAAGTGGTGGCCATGAATGACAAACCTTCAGAGGCCCTTCGCCGTAAGAAAAACTCCTCCATTCAGGCCGCCTTTAAGTCCGTGCGCGAAAAAACGGCCCATGGCGTGGTCAGCGCCGGCAATTCCGGGGCCACCCTGGCCTGCGGCATGTTTACTCTGGGCCGCATAAAAGGCATTGAACGTCCGGCTCTGGCTTCCATACTGCCCACGGAAAAAAAAGAACCCCTGGTCCTGGTGGATGTCGGGGCCAATGTTGAATGCAAGCCTTATCACCTCATTCAGTTCGGTCTTATGGCCGATGTCTTTGCCCGGGATGTCCTGCACATTAAAAACCCGCGAATCGGGGTCCTGACCATCGGTGAGGAAGAGGGCAAAGGCAACAAGCTGGTACTGGAAACCATAAAGCTCTTCAGGTCCTCATCCATGAACTTCATCGGCAATGTTGAAGGCAGAGACTTTTTTGCCGGTAAAGCCGATGTGGTTGTTTGCGACGGCTTCGTGGGCAATGTCTCCCTGAAGCTCATGGAAGGGCTGGCCATGTCTTTAAGCCGCATCCTCAAGGCGGAGGTAAAGAAAAGCCTGCTGGCCAGGCTTGGTTTTCTTCTGGGCATAAGGGCTCTTAAGAGATTCGGCAGGCACATTGATTACGCCGAGTACGGAGGCGCACCTCTGCTGGGCTTAAACGGCATCGGCATTGTTTGCCACGGTTCCTCCAACTCCAAGGCCATTACCAATGCAGTACTCATGGCCGGAGAATTCGTGCGCAACCGGGCAAATGAGCACCTGGCCGAAGGCCTGGGACAAAACCAGGAGATAAACATGTTCGGCAGACGCCCCCAGGCCAAAAACCACTCGGCTTAGCCAGGGTGAGCCGCCTTTATTTACGTGCAGAAGCAGAGGAAAGAACACGGAAATGTATTGTAAAAAACTTCAGATCCTGCTTCAGCATTAATCCATAATCCTTAATTCCCTGGTTTTCTTAATCCTCTAACAGTGCTCTGCTGGCGTCGATGGCCCTGCAAAAGACCTCGACCTGATACTTTTCAAATGAAAAAAAACTGCTGCCTGACAGGACTTGGCTATTACGTCCCGGAAAAAGTCATAACCAACCATGACTTCGAACTCCTGATGGATACCTCCGACGAATGGATCACCACCAGGACAGGGATAAAGCAGCGCCATATATGCACCGACCAGGCCTGTTCAGACCTTGCATACCATTCATCCATCCAGGCCCTGGAAGAAGCCGGAATTACTCCTCAGGATCTTACCCACATCATCGTGGCCACCTTTACCCCGGACGCCCTGATCCCCAATGCAGCCTGCGTGCTCCTGGAAAAGCTGGGGCACAAAGATATTGCCGCCCTGGACATCAACACCGCCTGCACCGGTTTTATCTACGGCCTGGAACTGGCCAGGGGACTTTGCATGCTGCCAGGCGATGCCAATGTGCTGGTCGTGGCCTCCGAGGCCCTGACCACCAGGGTCAATTTTTCCGACAGAAGCACCTGCGTTTTGTTCGGGGATGGAGCCGGTGCTGCAGTGGTATCCAACACCTGTCACAACCCGGCCGCAATGCCCGGCCGTCTTCTGGATGTAAGTCTCAAGGCTGACGGTGCGCTGGGCGAGCTTTTGACCATCAAGGGCGGAGGATCTGCCTATCCCCTGGCCCTTGGGGAAAAAGTCAGTGAAAACTTTTTTGTCCAGATGGAAGGCCGGGAAGTATTCAAGCACGCGGTTCGCTCCATGTACAATGTTGCCCTGGAAGTTATGGCGAGAAACAACGTCCGGCCCGGGGACATCGACCTTGTGGTCCCGCATCAGGCCAATATCCGCATTATCGAGGCCCTGGCCAAAAAAATGAATCTTGACCCGGCAAATTTATTTGTTAATGTTCAAAAATACGGCAACACTTCAGCTGCTTCAGTGCCCATCGCCCTTGCCGAAGCCAGGGAAAAGGGCCGCATCAGCCCGGGAGACCTGGTACTCATGGTGGCTTTCGGGGGAGGATTTACCTGGGGTGCGGCGCTGGTGCAGTTTTAAATCCTGAAGAGAGGTCAGCATGTCCGAGCTTTTAAAAACCGCCCTGGTCACCGGAGGCTCCCGCGGCATAGGCAGGGAATGCGCCCTGCGCCTGGCCCGGGATGGATACAATGTATACATCACCTACGTAAGCAAACCCCAGCAGGCCCGGGAAACCTGCACCGAGATTGAAAACCTGGGCGTACAGGCCGCTTCTTTTGAGCTTGACGTCGGAGACCAGGAAGCCATTGTTGATTTTTTCAAAAATGAAATAAAAGACAGAGTCGACCTTCAGGTACTGGTCAACAACGCCGGCCTGACCCAGGACGGCCTTCTGGTGCGCATGAAGCCCGAGCAATGGGAAAAAGTCATCCGGGTAAATCTCACGGGATCATTCATCTGCCTGCAGCAGGCAGCCAAAATCATGATGCGAAACCGCCGGGGGCGCATCATAAATCTGTCCTCTGTAACCGCACAGACCGGCAACCCCGGCCAGGCCAACTACACATCCGCCAAAGCAGGACTCATAGGTCTGACCAAAACAGCCGCCCAGGAACTGGCCCCCAGAAACATCACCGTGAACGCCGTGGCTCCAGGTTTCATCGACACGGATATGACCGACAAGCTGCCCGGAGATGTCCGGGACAGATTTTTGCAGATGATACCCCTGCAGCGTTTCGGAACCCCCGGGGACGTAGCTGAATGTGTGGCCTTTCTGGCCTCCGGGGAAGCAGGATACATAACCGGACAGGTCCTTGGAATTAACGGAGGACTGTATATGTAATCCGGGCCTGGCATGACCCTTTTATCACAACTTGAAACTTTGGCCGGCATGTAATATGGAGACATCTGGCTTTCAGCATACAATGCCTTCAAGGCAACTGTTGCAAATGGGAAGCATTCAGGGGGTCCTAGATGGTGATTACTGGCACTCACGCCTTTGGCGTGACTGGAGACTGTCCCGGACTTATTTTCTAACGCTTACATCTGTCAATTGTTCATCAAAAAATAAGTGCGGGGCTGTCCCCGGGCCGTTTCCGGCACCCCCTGAATGCTTACTGCAAATGTATCGTCAACTCAACCAATTAAGGAGAAAGCAATGTCAGTAGAACAAAAAGTAAAGGACATCGTTGTGGACCAGCTTGGAATTTCCGCCGAAGAAGTAAAGCCCGAGGCCAAATTTGTAGAGGACCTGGGTGCTGACTCCCTGGACCTGACAGAACTTATCATGGCCATGGAAGAAGAATTCGACATTGAAATCGACGATGAAAAGGCCCAGGAACTGCTTACCGTGCAGTCGGCCATAGAATTTATAAAGGCCAACCAGTAGCCTGTCAGGGCATCTGCATCCCCCCGCCGGCATGCTGATCAACCTTCTTTTTAACAAATGCCAGGACGCGGAATAATCCGCTGACTCTTTCCCGGTGCAAAGAAAAAGGAAAGAGCAAACCCAAAGCAATCGCAGGATAACAAGCAATGCCAAGAGTAGTTGTTACCGGCCTGTCAGCCCTTACTCCTATAGGCAACGACCTCGACAGCAGCTGGGAAAACCTTCTGGCCGGCAAAAGCGGCGTGGATCACCTGGCCCGTTTCGACTGTACAGGATATGCATCCAGGATTGCAGCCGAAGTCAGGGATTTTGATCCCACAGCCTACATGAGCGCCAAGGAAGCCAAACGGATGGACCGCTTCTGTCACCTGGGCGTGGCTGGAGCGCAGATGCTTATGCAGGATTCCGGCCTGACCCCGGACAATATGGACATGGAGCAGTGCGGAGTGCTGCTGGGATGCGGGCTGGGCGGCCTGGAAACCATCGAGGAGTTTCATTCCAAGCTGATCAAGTCCGGCCCCAAAAGGGTCTCCCCCTTTTATATTCCCCTTTTGATAGCCAACATGGTTGCCGGACAGATATCAATATCCACAGGGGCAAAGGGGCCCAATCTGGTGACCACCTCGGCATGCGCCTCGGGCATGCACGCCATCGGCTACGCCTATTCAGACATAAGGCTGGGCCGGGCCCAGGCCATGATCACCGGAGGAGTGGAATCCACCATAACCCCCATGGCCCTGTCCGGATTCAGCGCCATGAAGGCCCTGTCCACCAGAAACGACGACCCGCAGAAGGCCAGCCGCCCCTTTGACAAAGACCGGGACGGGTTCGTCATCGGCGAAGGCAGCGGACAGATGATCCTGGAGTCCCTGGACAGCGCCCTGGCAAGAGGGGCCAGAATTTACGCCGAAGTCGTCGGTTTCGGGGCTACAGCAGATGCATTTCATATAACCGCCCCGGATGATTCCGGAGAGGGCATGGCCAGCTGTATGAAACAGGCCCTGCGCGAAGCCGGAGTATCGCCCGAACAGGTGGATCACATAAATGCCCACGGGACTTCCACTTACTTAAATGACATAACCGAAACCAGGGCCATCAAGGAGGTCTTCGGCAAACATGCCTACGACATGCTGCTTACAGCCAACAAGTCCATGATCGGGCACACCCTGGGGGCGGCAGGGGGCATTGAAGGAGTATTCTGCGCCAAAAGTCTCTATCATGGACAGGTTCCGGGAACCATCAACCTGGACACCGCCGACCCCGACTGCGATCTGGACTATTGCTCCCGGGGCAGCGTAACCAGGAGCATCAATTTTGCCCTGTGCAACTCATTCGGCTTTGGCGGGACCAACGGCTGTATCCTGTTTAAAAGGTTTGAAGAATAAGGGTTATCCACCCTGCTTTATAAGGAGATAAATATAACATGAATATGGATGAAATCAGAAGAGTAGATCCGGAAATAGCCAGAAGCATCGACCTGGAGGAAAAACGCCAGTTGAACAAACTTGAGCTCATTGCCTCCGAGAACTTCACCTCCCTGGCGGTCAGGCAGGCCATGGGCACGGTCCTGACCCACAAATACGCCGAAGGTTATCCCGGAAAAAGATACTACGGCGGGTGCGAATACGTGGACATGGCCGAAGACCTGGCCCGGGACAGGGCGAGAGAGCTCTTTGAAGCCGAGTACGTCAATGTCCAGCCCCACTCCGGCTCCCAGGCCAATATGGGGGTTTTCTTCGGGATGCTCAAGCCCGGGGACACCATCATGGGCATGGACCTTTCCCACGGCGGGCACCTGACCCACGGCTGCCCGGCCAACTTTTCCGGCAAGCTTTACCAGACCGTTTTTTACGGCGTGGAAAAAGAAACCGGTTATATAAACTACGAACAGGTGGAAGAGCTTGCCCTCAAACACAGGCCCAGTATGATTATCGCCGGGGCCAGCGCTTACCCCCGGGAAATCGACTTCAAACGCTTCCGGGAAATCGCGGACAAGGTGGATGCCAAGCTCACAGTGGATATGGCCCATATCGCCGGAATAATTGCAGCAGGGCTTCATCAGTCGCCGGTGCCCCATGCTCATTTCACGACCACCACCACGCACAAGACCCTGCGCGGTCCCAGGGGAGGCATGATCCTCAGCCGTGACGAATACGCAAGGACCCTCAATTCCCAGATATTTCCAGGGATTCAGGGCGGCCCGCTCATGCACGTCATCGCGGCCAAGGCCATAGCCTTCAAAGAGGCACTTGCCCCGGAATTCAAGACCTACCAGCAGCTGGTCATCGACAATGCCCGCACCATGGGCAGGCTGCTTACGGACGCCGGATTCACCCTGGTCTCCAGAGGCACGGACAATCATATCCTCCTGGTGGACCTGACCAACAAGGATATTACCGGGAAGGATGCAGAGATCGCCCTGGATACAGCGGGCATGACCGTAAACAAAAACACTGTGCCCTTTGAAACCAGGTCGCCCTTTGTGACTTCCGGCATCAGGATAGGCAGTTCAGCCCTTACCACCCGGGGAATGCGTCCCGAACATATGGATCAGGTGGTCAACTGGATGATCGCTGCCCTGGAAAACGCCAGCAACCAGGAACGTCTAAACCAGATCAGCAAAGAGGTGGAAAAATTCGCCGGTGATTTTCCTCTTTTCGCATGGTAGAATTTATAGAGGCGGCAGGGGACTGGCTGTGCCGCAATAGCCGCACCGGGGCTCGGGCCCAGGTCTGGCTTAGTAGCCAGTCCCGCAGACGCCGGGAGGTGTAAGTGATGCAGCAAAGGCTTTCCTGGGACCAGTACTACATGCGCATCACCCATCTTGTGTCCCGGCGCTCCACATGCCTGAGACGGGTGGTGGGGGCCATGGCCGTCAAGGACAAGCGCATACTGGCCACCGGCTACAACGGAGCCCCGGCCGGACTGGAACATTGCCAGGATGTAGGATGTCTGCGCGACGAAATGGGCATTCCCTCCGGCGAAAGACACGAATTGTGCAGGGGTCTGCACGCGGAACAAAACGTTATTATCCAGGCTGCAATACACGGGGTGAGCATAACCGGCTCCTTTATCTACTGCACCACCCAGCCCTGTCTCATATGCTCCAAGATGCTCATCAACTGCGGAGTTAAAAAAATTTATTTCAGTCAGGGCTACCCTGACCCACTGGCCCAGGAAATGCTGACCATGGCCCAGGTGGAGTTCGAACTTTTGGAAATAGTCGGGGACTGACCGTAGCCGGGGATAAATCCATGAATCAGAGCGAATTTATGCTTAAAGCCCTTGGTCTGGCACGGCAGGCCAAAGGCTTTACCGCTCCCAATCCCTGCGTGGGGGCCCTGGTGACCTGCGGGGACAGGATCATGGGCAAAGGATGGCACAGGGCTCCCGGTGAAAACCATGCCGAGGTTGAGGCCATAGAAAACGCCAGGGAAAACGGGGCTGATCTTTCCTCCTGCAGGATGTACGTAACTCTGGAGCCATGCAACCACCACGGCCGGACCCCTCCCTGCACTGCCGCCGTTATCCAGGCAGGCATCCCGGAAATAATCATAGGAGCCAGGGACCCCAATTCCCAGGTCCAGGGCGGCGGGGCCGAGTTTCTAAGAAATCACGGATTGCGGGTGACTGTGGGCGTGGAGGAACAAAAATGCCTGGACCTCATAGCCGATTTTTCCCTTTGGCAGAATTCCGGCCGGCCATATGTCTACCTCAAGACCGCCTCCACTCTTGATGGACGGATAGCCACACGTACCGGGCATTCCAGGTGGGTGACATCGGCAAATGCCAGGCAGATGGTCCACCAGCTAAGATCCATTGTGGGCGCGGTCCTGGTGGGCGGCAACACGTTTTACCAGGACAATCCGGCCCTTACCTGCCGCATACAGGAAGTTAAAAACCAGCCCTGGGCAGTGGTTCTCACCTCCAGGCTCCCGGATCCTGACCAGGATTTTTACCTGTTGCAGAAAAGAGCCTCCCGGACCATTTTCTGGACCGACAAGAACTCTGCTGCTTCCCCCAGGGCCGCCGGCCTTGAGGCCCGGGGCTGCAGGGTTATGGGGCTGGACGCAGAAGGCCCCGGTCTGGACCTTAAGCTGGGCCTTGAAATGCTCAGGCGGGAGACGGGAATATATTACCTTTTGTGCGAAGGGGGCGGACAACTGGCCAGCAGTCTTTTGCAGCAGGGCCTGGCTGATGAAGTCTGGGCCTTTGTAGCCCTGAAGATCCTTGGAGACTCACTGGCGGTGCCGGTCACCAGCGGCAGGGAAGTGGAGCTTATGGACCAGACCCTGGACTTTCGCCCGGGAGAAATCCTGAACCTCGGCCCGGAAATCCTCTTAAGGCTTTTCCCCCTGCAGCGGGAATAATCCATTGACCATTTTTACATAATGGGTGATAATTTCAGGTTATGTTTACCGGCCTCATACAAGGCACAGGAAGAGTCGCCGCCACAGAGAAAAAGGGCCTGGAAACCAGGTTCACGATAAGACCGGGCTTTGTCCTGAGCGATCCCAGACCCGGGGAAAGCATTGCTGTCAACGGGGTCTGCCTCACTGCGGAAAATTTCAGCCGGGACGCTTTTCATGTATATGCCTCTGCCCAGACCATTTCGGTTACCAGTCTAAAAGACCTGGGCACGGGCAGCCATGTCAACCTGGAAAGGGCCCTGGCCCTGGGAGACAGACTCGGAGGACACATAGTGTCCGGGCATGTGGACTGCCTGGCCCGGGTGGAGGATATCCGGGCGGACGGCGAGTCCAGGCGGATCACCCTTGTTTTCCCTGAAGAATTAAGCCCCCAGGTTATAGATAAGGGTTCCGTGGCCCTGGATGGAGTAAGCCTGACCATAACCGGGTGCGGTCCAGGCTGGCTGCAGGTGAACATTATCCCGGCCACCTGGAAGGAAACCACCCTGGCCGGGTGGAAAAAAGGTACCCAGGTCAACATGGAGACCGACCTCATCGGCAAATACGTCCAGAACATGCTCGGCCCCTGGCTTGAGGGGCGCTCCCGTGACCAGGGCGGCAGGCTGGACATGGATTTCTTGAGACAGCACGGTTTTTAAGTCTTGATCCACCTTTATGGGAAAATTAATAAACACGAGGCAAAAAATGTCAGTCAGCAGCATTGAAGAAGCAATCGAAGACATCCGGCGGGGCAAAATGGTCATCCTGGTGGATGACGAGGACCGGGAAAACGAGGGCGACCTGACCATAGCCGCCGAGCACATAACTCCCGAGGTCATAAATTTCATGGCCAAGTACGGGCGCGGGCTCATATGTCTGGCCCTGGCCCCGGAATGGGTGGACAAACTCGGCCTGCCCATGATGGCCCCCAAAAACACCTCCAGGTTTGAAACCGCCTTCACCGTCTCCATAGAAGCAGCCCAGGGGGTAACCACCGGTATATCCGCCTATGACCGCTCCACCACCATCCTCACCGCCATCAAGGACAACGTGGTCCCGGAAGACATCGCCACTCCCGGCCACATCTTCCCCCTGCGGGCCAAAAAAGGCGGGGTGCTGGTCCGGGCCGGGCAGACCGAGGGCAGCATGGACCTTGCCCGTCTGGCAGGGCTCAAGCCCGCCGCTGTTATCTGCGAAATAATGCGTGACGACGGCGAAATGGCCCGCATGCCCGACCTGATTGAATTCGCCGGAAAACACGGTATCAAGATCTGCACCATTGAGGACCTTATCCGCTACCGCTCCAGGTTCGACTCCATGGTCAAGCGGGTGGCTGAAGCTGATCTGCCCACTGACTGCGGCAATTTCCGGGCTATAGCCTATGAAAACGAGGTGGATGATCATACCCACGTGGCCCTGGTCAAGGGCAAGCTCAAAAAACACGAGCCTGTACTGGTGCGGGTGCACAGCCAGTGCCTCACGGGTGACGTTTTCGGCTCCCTTCGCTGCGACTGCGGCAACCAGCTCAAGGCGGCCATGCGCATGGTGGATCAGGCCGGAAAAGGCGTAATTCTCTATATGAGCCAGGAAGGCCGGGGCATCGGCCTGGCCAACAAGATAAAGGCCTATGCTCTTCAGGATCAGGGCCGGGACACTGTGGAGGCCAACGAGGAACTGGGATTCGGCCCCGACCTGCGCAACTACGGCATAGGGGCCCAGATTCTGGTGGACCTGGGCATTACCAAAATGCGCCTTATGACCAACAATCCCAAGAAAATAATCGGCCTGGAAGGTTTCGCTCTGGAGGTTGTGGACAGGGTATCCATAGAAGTCCCTGCCTGCGAGCAGAACCAGTGCTACCTGCTGACCAAGAAGGAAAAAATGGGGCATATCCTCAGTATTTCCAGCAAGCAGTAAACAAGGACCATTGGAGAGAAAAAATGCTGCACATAAAAACCATAGAAGGCAGGCTGGATGCCAGGGGGCTTAAAATCGCCCTGGTGGCCTGCAGGTTCAACGACTTCATCGTGGACAAGCTCATAGGCGGGGCCGTGGACTACTTAGTGCGTCACGGAATGGAAAAAGAAAACCTGACCCTGTACCGGGTGCCCGGGGCTTTTGAGATGCCTGTCCTGGTCAAGCGCCTGGCCGGCAAAAAAGACATAGACGGGATAGTCTGCCTGGGTGCGGTCATCCGCGGGGCAACCCCGCATTTCGACTATGTCGCCTCCGAGGCCACCAAGGGTATCGCCCAGAGTTCCATTGAGAGCGGCATGCCTGTGGGTTTCGGCCTGCTGACCACCGACAGCCTGGAACAGGCCATTGAAAGGGCCGGGAGCAAGGCCGGCAACAAGGGAGTTGAGGCAGCAGCAGCCGTTCTGGAACTTATCCGGGTCATGGAGCAGGTGGATTAACATCTTATCACAGCAAATGACCAGACATAAACCCAGAACAAAAACGACCCATTCAAGGCACGCCCAGAGGGAGTTCGCCTTTCAGGTCCTTTACTCCCTGCACTTTGACCAGACGGGCACCCATATACTTGACACCTTCCATCATTTCAAAAATGACCAGGACACCGCTGTGCAGCAGGATATGTCATATGCTCTGCAGTTGATCAACGGTGTCCGGGAAAACCTGGAAGAGCTTGATGCCGCAATCGGCAGGCATTCCCAGAACTGGAAGGTCAAGCGCATCGCCATGGTTGAGCTGACCATAATGCGCCTGGCTGTTTACGAAATGATTTACAGGGAGGACATCCCGGTTAAAGTGGGCATCAACGAAGCCATTGAACTGGCCAAGACCTTTGGGGACAACAATTCGCGCAACTTTGTCAATGGCATCCTGGACGCCGTTGCCAGGGATATGAGACATGGTGAACCTGGGACTGACGCGGGAGCCTGATTCCTGCCCCATCCTTTTCGCCAGGCTTGGCTTTGCTCTGCCGGCCGGCGAAGACACCCGGGGACCTCTTTTAAGGTCCTGGCCCGTCCAGCAGGACCGGATCTGGGAACTGTTTTTCCCCTTACAGCAGGATCAGGACCATGCCGCATGGGCCCGGGATCTTGCCGCATGCCTCAAGGGCCTGGGACAGAGCAGGTGGTGCGTGGACACACATGGCCTGGTGCAGATTTTCAACCTCCCCCTGGAGAAGTCCCTGTCCAGGTGGGGAGAACTTTTCTGGCCGCATTTCCGGATGGACTCGGTGTTCGTCTTCGCCACCGGCAATGACGACCACATGGTGCGGGAGGTCCTGGAATCGTGGCACCGCAGGGAAACAAACATCTGCCTGCGCAGACATTATGA
>NZ_QYZY01000346.1:0-4384 GCF_003838035.1 Desulfonatronospira sp. MSAO_Bac3
CGCAAAGTTAAAGACGCGAAGCAGGTGTATTGTCCAAAACCGGGACACGGTTTTGGACAAGGCTGCCTTTTCATTTGCCGTACACCCGGCAAATGAAAAAATCTTCCTGCCTTCCTTTGCGACCTTTGCGTCTTGAGTGAGTCTTCGAACGGGCGGTTAAGGTTTCTTTATTTCTTGGGTTGCGGGCAAAGCCCGCTTTAGGCTATGTATCTATCCAAATTCATTGACATAATTTCTTGCAATCAGGAACTTTGAACTCTCAAGCTATGTTTTTGGCACCATAAAAGGCATTTTAAGGCAGTATTTTAGCCCTGCAGAGGTCCTTTAATCAATTAGTTCAATAACTTGATTAGGTCCGACCCCGAACGTCCCGAACGTACACACCGAACGTACAAGCACTCGGGCCATCAATACAAAAACCCGAACAACCACAGCGGCAGAATTCGACCATGGCCGACTTCCTGACCGTCCCTGACCACGTAGCCGTCTTGCGTCTCCTCGATCTGGCCAAAGCCCTTGCCTTTGCCGCCGACTTCAAACGTATATGTATCGTCCACTATAAAATCGCCACGCGCCGCCACCCTGATCCGCGCAGCGGCGGAGAACAGCTGGTTGACGAAAAATGTTTCACGCAGGCTGCCCAGGGGATCGGTTCGGGTCAGGGACTGGCTGATGGCCCATAACAGGTTCGTGTTTTCCAGAAAAATCTTAGAATCCTTTCGAACAAGCCTGGCCCCATGTCCGTGAGGCGGGACGGTGGTCAACAGCCCGGCCCGTTCCAGGACGGCCAGATAATCGTAGACAGTGGGCCGGCTGACGCCGACATCACGGGCCACACTCTCAATGCACAACTGCATGGGCGGGGACGTGGCCACCAGCCAGAGCAGTTTTTTCATGACCCGAACCCCCCCGGACCTGCGGCCTTCTGCCAGGCTCAAATCCTCGTACAGCGTTTTTTCAATCACGTTTTCCAGGCGCTGGAGATACTCCGCCTTGCCCTCAAGCACAAAAGGATACGCCCCGGCTTCGATATACTCCCGAAAATGCCCGAGTACCTGGCCGGAGCCGAGAACATCCGAAGCAAGGCGCTGGTGGTCGCGCAACAAGGTTTCCAGGGTCACGGGCTGGTACTCTCTTCCGTGGACAATGCTCAAATATTCGCGAAAGGAGAGAACCGGCAACATGCGGTAGAAGGCCCGCCGTGAAAGATCGTATTTGCCTGTCTGCATGGCCAGGGCCGAACTGCCCGAAACCACCAGGCGGCCTCTGGGAAACGAATCGTACAGTGACTTGATCTCCTGAGCCCAGTCAGGCCGCTTATGGGCCTCGTCGATGAACACGACTTCACCGCCGTGGCGAAAAAATTCCGCAGCAATGTCATAGATGCCCATGGCCGTAACCTGGATATGGTCAGCCGCGAAGTAAAGCCCTTTGCCGCCTTCCTGCTCGCAGTCCTTGAGACGCTGCAACATGAGCGTTGTCTTGCCCACACCCCGACCGCCATAAAGACAGATCAGGCGGTTATCCCAATTGATCCGCTCAAACAAAAACCTCCTCGTCGCGGGCAGATTCCCCACCAGCAAGGCCTGAATGGCGAAAAGGTCAGACAGATTCATTTTTTCTCCGATTGTCGCCGTACATTTACAGATCAAGCAATATAATGTCAAATCACAGCGACAAATCCCTTAGTACAATAACTTGATTAGGTCCGACACCATAAGCCCTGGTCCATGCCGTACTTGTCTATCAGGGAGTAGACGGTCTTGCGGGAGACCCCCAGGAGCCGGGCAGCCTCTGTTTTATTGCCTGAAGCCTGATCCATGGCATCCTGCAGAGCCTTTCTTTCCCGCTCTTCCAGGGTGGTGAACCCTCCTGTGCCGCCGGCCAGCCAGTCTGGAAGATCTGCCGGGCGGATCATGGGTGCAGGAGATATTTCAGCCAGGGTATGCACCAGGTTACGCAGTTCACGTACATTGCCCGGCCAGTTGTATCCGCACAGCAGTTCCATGCTCCTGGGAGACAGCTGACGGGGACGCCTGCTGGAAAGCCTGCTGTATTCTTCCAGGAAATGCTCGGCCAGGATAGATATATCCTCGGTGCGCTCCCGCAGGGTAGGGAGGTGGATTACTGTTTCGCAGAGTCGATAGAAAAGGTCGTCCCTGAACCGGCCTTTTTCCACCATGGCTTCCAGGTCCTGGTTGGCCGCTGCCAGGACCTTGGCCCCAATGGACCGGGGCCGGGAATCGCCCACCCTGGTGACTTCACGGGATTCCAGCACCCTGAGCAGAGCAGTCTGCATCCGGGAAGGAGCTGCCTCGATTTCATCCAGCAGGATTATGCCGTTGCCAGCAGCTTCAAAAAGGCCTTTCTTGTCGCTTGATGCCCCTGTAAAGGCACCCCGGCAGTGTCCGAAAAGTTCACTTTCCAGCAGGGAAGGGGAGAGATTGGCGCAGTTGACAGCCATGAATTCGCCCCGGCCTCTTAATTCATGTATGGCTCTGGCTGCCAGCTCCTTGCCTGTACCGGTCTCTCCCATGAGCAGCACCACTTTGTCCGTACCAGCCGTTGTCCTGATCCGGGTGTAGACCTCACCCATGGCCCGGCTTGCCCCGCGCAGTCCGCACAACCCGCCCGGGCCGCCCCCGGCCAGGCGGTTCTCCGCTTCATTGAGCCTGTTGCGCAATTCTTCTTCACGCAGGACCTCATCCGTGATCTCCTGGAACATCAGGACCACCTGACTGACGCGACCTTCCGGACCGGGTACCGGTGAGGATGTCAGGCGAAATATCTGCTCATCACCCTTGTGATTTCTGCGTTTTATCCCCTGATGCACACGGTGGTTTTCAAAGGAAACAATACATGGACAGTCTTTGCAGACCTTTTTGCGGGCTGTATGGCAAAAGACGTCATAGCAAAGAGGGGTGTTCTCGGGGCGAAGCCCGGGGAACCACTGCCTGAGCCTGGGATTGGCGCTGGTGATGCGCATGTTTTCATCAATAACAGCCACTCCCATGGCAATATTCTCAGCAATGACCCGGCAGCGGGCCTCGCTTTCCTGATGCTCCTTGCTGGCCTGCAGTCTTGACATGAGGTTGACTATGACCTGGGCCATAAAGCTCAGCAGATACATTTCAGTGTCTGAAAAAACTTTTTCCTTCCTGACTGCGTCAAAGCCGACAAAACCCAGACAAGCCCGGTTGTCCATCAAAGGGATGGAAACTATGGACTTGATGCCCTGATCCTCAAGGTGTGAGCGCATGCCAGGATTTTCAATCAACTCGCCGACATCAGGAATATGAACACTCTCGCCCCGTTCATGGGCCGGGATGAATTCAGAAATAAGATCAAAGGGCACAGCCTGGAGGTTGCCGATTTCCGGGTTTATATCTTCAGCGCACCATTCGTGCGTGTTCACTGCAATTTTACGGACATAGTCATAATTGAAGAGGTAAACCCGGTCTACTTCCACTGACCTGCCTACAGCTTCCAGAAGCCGGCTTATTGTGTGCTCGAAATCATCCAGGGGAGCATTGATGGAGTCGGCAGCCAGCTCCATAAGCAGGCCTTCCAGGGCCTTCTGCTTGTTTATGGCCCGCTCGGCTTCTTTACGCTGGGTGATGTCCTGCACAAACCCGACCACCCGCAATGGATCGCCCGCCTCATCATGTACAACCCCGGCTGATTCGCTGACCCAGCAGATCTGACCATCCTTTTTGACTATGCGATGGTCGTATTCCAGAGTAGTGCCTTCCTTCATTTCAATAATGGGCCGGCCTGTGCTGATCACGTACTCCCTGTCGTCAGGGTGCACCCGGTCCAGAAACGCCTGATAAGTCCCCTCAAACTCGCCTTCCTGCAAGCCGAACAGGGCCTCACACTCCTTTGACCAGAACACGGTGCCCTGGTCCATGTCGTGTTCCCAGACTCCGGACTGGGTCAAAGTCTGGGCCCAGGACAGCCTGGACTGACTGGTCAGCAGTTCTGTCTGCGCATTTTTCAAATCCGTAATATCCAGAGCGCTGCCAACGAGTTTAACAGTGCGGCCGTTGATTACAACCGGAGTAAGCCTGCTCAGCCAGGTCCTTTCACCTGCCGGAAGAAGCAGGGATTCTTCGTAGCTGATGTTCTGCTGCAGTTCAAAACACTTGCGATAATTATCCTCTATCCGGGCACCGAGTTCCGGACCAAAGGCCTGCACTGGTGTTTTACCTTTGATGTCCTGCAGGTCCAGCCCGGTTTTTTCCTGATGGTAAGCGTTCAGATTCTCAATAATAAAACGGCCCTGGGGGTCGATATCAATCAAAAAGAATGCACTTTGCACATTATTGAAGATGGTATCATATTCTATCAAAAGTTCGCGTCGCTCAACAGCAGCCTGTTCAAG
>NZ_QYZY01000347.1:0-12264 GCF_003838035.1 Desulfonatronospira sp. MSAO_Bac3
CTGAATATCAGGCTTGCCAGGTCCCTGATGAATCTATCGGTTATCACCTCGTCATCTGGAAGCTCCTCCGGCTCCCTGGGTTCCACCGGATCCTCGGGCTCTCTTTCCAGGTGCTCCCTTAAAGGGTCCAGCCCGGTGACATCCACCGGGTCATCCGGCTTTTCCACCGGATGCATGGTAATATCGGGATCATCCGGCTCAACCGGAGGCTCGCGAAACTGATAATACCACACCAGGGCCCCCGCGCCCAGGATAACAATGGCCAGAACAGCTGAAATCAGTACTTTTTTGCCCATAAATTTTCCCTCCCGGGAAAAACTGCCTTAACAGGCAGCAAGCATTGAATTAATCATAACCATTCAGGGGGTGCCGCAATCACGCCTCTGGCGTGAGTACCAGGAACTACAACTGAGTGCCCCCTGAATACTTGCAATTTATCTATACCTGAAAAGCAGTATCCTGCCAGGAAACAGGTATCCTGACCTTTTTCCCGGCCTTGTTCTTAAACATAAGATAACCCTTATCCCGCCCGAAAAGATACAGGTCCCGGGTAACGGACACATCCTGGCGGCAATACTCGACGATTTTGTCCAGTTCGCCTTCTTTCCACCACTTCAGGGCCATAAGGCCGTTGGCGGACTTGTTCGTCCCCAGGGTATGCCTGGCCAGGTGATCCAGGGAAAGGCGGTGTCCCAGCCTGGCCTCAATCTCCCTTAACATGTCCAGGGTGGGCAGAGAAGAAAAATCATAATCCGATAACCCCTGCAGGACCCTGTAGTCGAATTTGAGCAGGTTAAAGCCCACCACAAGGGAAAAGTCTTCCAGAAATGACCCAAGATCGGCTGCCTGTTCCTGGTCAAAGGTAACAAACTCCTGGTTCCTGGAATCAAATACCACTGCAAAGCTGACCCCCATGCGGTGGCAGTTGCCCCATCCACCGACTTCCTGTGCCGAATACCTGGTTTCTATATCTAACACGGCATAGGGAAGTTCTGCCTGGTCACTCTTTGTGTATCCGCTGTCAATTTCCATAGAGCCTTCATCAGTTTCAATCCTGCAGGAAACATCCTTTCTCTTTGCCTCCCCGCACCGCTCCCCGGCAAGCACTGCCAGCATGTGCATGGCTGCCTCCTTGTCCAGGGGCCTGTTGCCTGATCCGCACTTGGGAGAATGAATACACCCGGGACACCCGTTTTCACAGGTACACGAAGACAAAATCCCCATGGCCCTGGCCACAAGCCTGTCCCCCAGTTCAAAGGCCTGCCTGCAAAGGCCGATACCCCCGGGAGTACCATCGTAAATAAATACTGCCCCCTTATGCAATTGCTCATGCACAGGGGATGCAATACCGCCCAGATCATTGCGGTCGGTCAAAATGATCAGGGGCATGCACCCGATGAGGCCATGTTCCAGTGCATGCAGTCCCCCCATGAAGTGCAGCCTGCGATCTTCCACATCGCGGCGCACCTGGCTGTCCAGGGTAAACCACATCCCCTGGGTCTCGAAAACCAGCGGAGGCAGATCCAGGGGGATAAGCCCGATGCGGGCCTGTCCCCGGACAAGTCTCTTCTCATAGGCGCTCACATGTTCGGTTACCTTGAGCCGGCCCAGGCAGAGTTCTCCGGCGGCTGTAGCCCTGGTGGCCTGCACCTCTACAATTTCAGTGTATTTCTCGGTGATGGGCCTGGTATAATAGTTTGCTTCCGATTTTGCCGCGTAAACGGCAAAGGTCTCCAGATCCAGGTCCTGAACCACGTAAGTCTCGCCCATATGCAGGTAGACAGCTCCGGGATGGGTTTCCTTGAAGGCCCTGACCCCGTCCACTTCCCCCAGGTACTCCCCTGTGGAATGCTCAAAAATATTATAGGTCTGTCCTGTACCTCGAAGATCCACGTCCTTGTGCGGATACCTGGCCCGGGTATAGTAAAAACTTCTGTCCCGCGAAGCCAGCAACTCGCCATCTTTTTCCAATGATTTAATACACTTTCCAGCTTCATTGTCCAGCATCATTTCCTGCAGTGCAATGGGTTTTTCTGCTGCGGCGCATACCAGGTGTCTGCGCATTATGCTGGGATTGTCCGGATTGATGACCGCACTTTCCGGCTCCAGACTGAAAAATTCCCGGGGATTTCGAAGCAGGTACTGATCCAGGGCGTCCTCATGCCCGATGAGCATGATGGCACTGTCTCTGCCACTTCTGCCCACCCTTCCCCCGCGCTGCATGGTGGCCATAACCGATCCGGGATAGCCCACCAGCAGACACAGGTCCAGGTGGCCGATATCAATGCCCAGCTCTAAGGCACTGGTGGAAACAACCGCCAGAAGCTCGCCAGAGGCAAGCTTCTGCTCGATCTCCCGGCGCTGTTCCGGGAGAAACCCGGCCCTGTAGGCACTTATATATTTCTTAAGCCTGCCGGCCCGCTGGGAAGCCCACATGGCAATGAGTTCGGTCATCTTTCTGGACTGGGTATAAACAATTGTGCGCAGGCCAAGCTCCAGGGCCTTCTGCAGAACCCGGATGGCACTCTGGGCCGCGCCCTGCATCTCGGGATCCAGAAGCAGAAAATGCTTTTTACCGGCAGGAGCACCCCCTTTCTGGATTACTTCCGGCTCATGTCCGGTCAGGGCCGAGCAGAGTTGTCCCGGGTTGGCT
This sequence comes from Desulfonatronospira sp. MSAO_Bac3, assembly GCF_003838035.1. NCBI lineage: Bacteria > Pseudomonadati > Thermodesulfobacteriota > Desulfovibrionia > Desulfovibrionales > Desulfonatronovibrionaceae > Desulfonatronospira > Desulfonatronospira sp. MSAO_Bac3. Next base: position 2,654 of record NZ_QYZY01000347.1, read on the forward strand.
ATGGTGGCTGAACTGAATATAAATACCGGTTCACGTCCGTACTGGGCGCAGATGCGCCTCAGCCTTCGAAACACCCAGGCCATGTTGGACCCCATAACCCCGCGATAGGTGTGTACCTCGTCCACAACTATATATTTGAGCGCGGAAAAAAACTTCTGCCAACTGCGGTGATAGGGCAGAAAAGAACGGTGCAGCATATCCGGGTTGGTCAGGAGGATATTTGGAGGTTTACTCCTGATCCTGGCCCGGGCCTGGGGGTCGGTATCCCCGTCGTAGACTGCAGAATCAACATGAACCTTGCCTGCCAGCAACCGGGCGAATTCCTCCAGGCTGGTCAGCTGATCCCGGGTCAGGGCTTTTAGGGGAAAAAGATAAAGGGCTCTTGAGGCGGGATCGTTTATTATGGATTCCAGGACAGGGATGTTGTAAATAAGAGATTTGCCGCTGGCAGTGGGCGTGGCCGTGACAACGCTCCGGCCCTTTCGAACCAGGTTTACCGCCCTGGCCTGGTGGGTATAAAAATTTTCGATGCCTGATTCTGTCAACACCTGCTTAAGGGGAGGGGGCAGTCCCTCAATGCCGGAAAATTCGGCTTCTCTGGCCGGGATTTCCTTGACAGCCACTGTGGAGAGCCCCTGCAGGTCTCCCTGGCCCATCTGCTGCAATAACTCGTCAACACCGGGCATTTGAGCTTGTCTCGTACTCACTTGGGCTGGATATTGTACTTCTTTAGCTTGTACTGCAAAAGGCTCTTGGAAATATTCAAGAGCTCCGCTGCCTTAACCTGGACAAACCCGCTTTTAACCAGGGCTCTTCTGATGAGCGCCGCTTCGATCTTTTCCAGGGTTCCGGACAGTTCCAGTTCCACCGGCAACAAATCCACCGCGCTCTTGAACTGGGCCTCTTCGTCCTTGATTTCGCTTGGCAGATCCTCCACTCCTATTTCTTCCCTGGAAGCAAGCACCATGCAGCGCTCCACCACGTTTTCTAACTGGCGCACATTTCCGGGCCACTCGTACGCTGTAAGATATTCCAGGGCCTCGGGGGCGAATTTTTTTAGTTCCTGCTGGTTTTCAGAGGAAAATTTCTGCATGAAGTGTGCAACCAGAACCGGAATATCCTCACGCCTTTCCCTGAGGGGGGGCAGGTTTATGCCCACCACGTTCAGGCGGTAGTAAAGGTCCTCGCGAAACTCCCCCTTTTCCACCGCCTGCTTGAGATCCTTGTTGGTGGCTGCCACCAGCCGTATGTCTGCATGAATGGTTCTGGAACCGCCTACCCGCTCAAAGGCCTTTTCCTGCAGCACCCGCAGAAGCTTCACCTGCAGATCCTGGGAGAGCTCGCCCACTTCGTCCAGAAACAAAGTCCCCCCGTCGGCAAGCTCGAACCTTCCCTTCTTCATGGCGGTGGCCCCGGTAAAAGAGCCCTTTTCGTGTCCGAAGAGTTCGCTTTCCAGGACCCCGGGACTTAAGGACATGCAGTTGATGGAGATAAACGGACCTTCCCGGCGCGGGGAAGAATAGTGTATGGCCCTGGCTATGAGCTCCTTGCCAGTGCCCGATTCCCCGGTAATCAACACCGTGGACCTGCTCGGCGCCACTTTGGACACCATCTGCAGAACCTCCCGGATACTTCTGCTGTTGCCCACCAGTTTGTGCGGCCCGTACTGCTCCGCCAGGGTCTGGGTCATGAGCCTCTTTTCCTGCTCAGACTTGGACAGAAGGGCCGCCTTGCGTACAGAGAGCATGAGCTCGTCATTGGAAAAGGGCTTGGAGATATAGTCAAACGCCCCGCAGCGCATGGCTTCCACCGCCCCGTCAATACTGCCGTAGGCGGTCATGATGAGTACCGGGATCTGGGCATGGTGCTTCTGGATATGCTCCAGTATATCCTGCCCGCTTATCCCGGGCATTTTCATGTCCGTAATAACCACGTCCACCTCGGACTCATCTAAGTAGTCCAGGGCCATCTGTGGATCATTCAGGGCTGTGACGGTATACCCCTCTTCCTCTAAAATGGTTTCCAGGATCAGAAGATAATTCTTTTCGTCATCTATAACCAGAATATGGCTGTTCATGTCTTTCTCGAGCCTAACGGCTTTGCTGACTGTTCTGTTGGGTGCTGAACCGCACTTGGACGCTGGCTCCGCCCTCGGGGTTGTTACTGATATAAAGCCCTGCTTCATGGTTTTGCAGGATCCCGGCCACAATGGCCAGCCCAAGTCCGGTTCCGGTATCCTTGGTGGTGTAGAAAGGCTCCAGATACCTGTCAATCATGGTAGGCTCGAACCCGGGGCCGGTATCGGTCACCACCACCAGGGGTGCATCATCCCAGGTGATCTTCACCCTGATGACGCCTCCCCTCGGTGTGGCCTGCAGGGAATTTACGAAAATATTGTAAAAGGCCCGGTAAAGCAGGTCCTTGTCCCCCATGACATGCATGTTCTCAGGAAAATCCTTTTCCAGGGTTATATCATGCTTGTCCAGCTCAGAGCCCATAAAAGAGATCAACTCATTCCATATGCGCACCAGGTCCACCTGGTCCAGCTTGGGCTGCTTGGGCCGGGCATAATCAAGAAAATCGTTCACAGTCTGACTGAGTCTCTTGGACTCGTCAAATATGGCCTCTAAAAGCCTGGCATCCGCCGAGCCCTGCTTTTTGGCCCTGTTGTACAAAATCTCGCTGCTGCTGCGGATAATCCCCAGGGGGTTTCTTATTTCATGGGCGATGCTGGCCACCATGCGGCCCATACTGGCCAGTTTCTCATTTTGATGCAGCTCTTTTTCTAAGCGTTCCTTTTCGCGTATCCTCTGGTCCAGCACCTTGTCCGTGCGCAGTATGATCATGTACAACAGGAAAAACAGGACAAGGGAAAAAGTAAATGACCCGATAATGATAAGCCACTGAAAATGGATTACCGATTCATAGTCCGAGGTAATATCCTGGTGGAATTCCAGTATGCCCATGATGGGCTCATCCTTGACCCCAAGAGTTCTTTCCGCCCGCAGGGGATATACAGTCTTGAGCACGATGGAATCAGGCTCCAGGCTGAACCTGAACATGGCCTGCCAGCTGGAGATATTTTTCTTGAGTTTGAAACTATGGCGTCCATGCTCAAAGGTGGAGGCCACAAGCCTGTCAGCAAGTTCATCCTGTCCCACCAGATCCTGGTCTGTAGAATAGGAAACCACCCCCTGGTGGTCATATATACTCACATCCAGCACATGAAAACTGTGTATGGTGGAACGCACCACCTGGTCCAGACGCTCGTACTGCGCTTCCTGGCGCAGTTCTATCCGGCCGAATCCAAGCACCGTGGGCAGGGTGAACCTCTGATATATCTGGTGGTTCAGGTTTTCCGCCAGGAGCAGTGCAAACTCATGGTTTTTATTGATTATAGCCTCCCGGGCATAGTTGGCTATAAAAACCGACAGGGCGAGACTGGAGGCCAGGATGATAATCAGGGAACTCCATGAGAGGAACTTAACAAAAGGAAACGGCTTCACCGGATCAGAGCGTATAAGAGATCTGAACAACCTGGAACACCTGCCTCAATTCATATAATTTAAGATTCATCACAACTGTTCATAGCTCATTGTTTTTGCTGCCCCCCTTAAAATAACTACAATGCCAGTTCAATTATTTCAGAATATTGCTGTCACACAATCTTGTCATTTTATGAGTACAGCACGGTCTACTCCCCTCCTTGGTTAAGGAGGGGCCGGGGGTGGTTGGTTCTAAATGATCACTTCCTTATTATCCAGATACTCGAATGTTTCTGTCACACAAGCTTGTCATTTTATGAGTACAGCACGGACCACTCCCCTCCTTGGTTAAGGAGGGGCCGGGGGTGGTTGGTTCTAAATGATCACTTCCTTATTACCAAGTTACTCGCAGATCAGGTCCCGGGCCGCCCTCGTGAGACACTGACTTCTGCCCCTAAGCCCTGAGCCCGGCCAGAAAACCACCCAGCCTCTGCAGGCAGTCCTGCAGCACCTCGTCGCCCACAGCATAGGAAATACGCACACACCTGTCGTCGCCAAAGGCCTTGCCCGGCACCAGGGCGATCTTTTCCTTCTCCAGCACAGCCTTGCACAACTCCGTGGAGCTGTCCACCCGGTCATTGTAGAAGGCATCCACCCTGGGAAAAAGGTAAAAAGCACCATCAGGCCGCGGGCATACAGCATCCTTCCAGGAACCGATTATTTCCAGGGCCAGGTCCCGACGCCGGGCAAAGCTGTCGCGCATTGTCTCCACCATCTCGAAGGACCCTTCCAGTCCGGCCAGGGCCCCTTTCTGGGCAAAAGAACAGACATTGGATGTGGACTGCCCCTGTATTTTGCTCATGGCCTTGATTAAATCCTCATGGGCCAGGATGTAGCCTATACGCCACCCGGTCATGGAAAATGTCTTGGATAGGCCGTTGACTACGGCCACGCCATCAGGATGCTTTTTCCAGAAACTGCAAAGAGAGGACATCTCTGCCGGAGGATAGACCAGTTGATCATAGACCTCGTCGCAAATGACAAAAATATCCCTGGAAACGGCCCAGCGGGCGATATCCTCAAGTTGTGCCTGACTGTAATGACACCCTGTGGGGTTGGAGGGGGTATTTAATATAAGCACCCTGGTCCTGGAAGTCACGTATTTCTCCAGATCTTCCTTTTTAACCAGGAAATTGTCTTCCGGCTCCGTGGGTACGATGACCGCAGCGCCCTCTGCCAGCTGTACCATGTCCGGATAACTGACCCAGTAAGGACCGGGGATCAACACTTCGTCCCCGGGATCAACCAGGGCCTGCAGAAGATTATAAAGACACTGCTTGCCTCCGTTGGAAACTATCACCTCGTTTTGCGTACACTCAATACCATAGGTCCTGGAAAAATATCCAGCCACAGCCCTTCTCAGTTCCGGCATGCCGGGCACAGCGGTATACCTGGTAAATCCCTTGTCCAGAGCTTCCTTGGCAGCGGTTACTATATGATCAGGGGTTGAAAAATCCGGTTCTCCAACCGCCAGGCTGATTACATTTTCGCCTTCAGCACGCATCTCCTGGGCCTTAGCGTTTATTGCCAGGGTTGCCGAAGGTTGAATACTCAAGACTCTTTTGCTAAAGTTCATTTTTTCATGCTCCCTTAGAAATGGCTCAATGTTATTGATCAACACTTTAAAACCCCGGTTAATGCAAGCAAGTATCAAGGACTTACTGCTTCGCATCCGGCCGGGCGGACAGTGCACGTCGCTGCCACAACTGAAAAACGGATAGTATAATAATAAAACTTTCGTTGAAGGTAAATGTTTATTTGCCCCGACGTACCGGAGGAAACCAGTGAAGGTATTAAGAACCCCAAATATGGAAAGATGCATAGGGTGCTACTCATGCTCCCTGGCATGCGCCAGGAATGTATACAAATCCCTGTCCTGGAAAAGAGCTGGCATTCAGATACGCTCATCCGGCGGAATCAGCACGGGTTTCGAAGCCAGGGTATGCCTGGCCTGCGATCCTGCTGCCTGCGCAGCGGCCTGCCCCACCGAGGCCCTGCGTCAAAGACCCGGCGGAGGTGTTTTCTTCAAGCAAAATAGATGCATCAACTGCGCAGAGTGCTCCAAAGCCTGTCCCGTGGGTGCCATATACTTTGATCCCGTGAGGGAAACGCCGGTGCTCTGCATCCACTGCGGCAGGTGCGTTTCTTACTGTCCCCACGAATGCCTGGAAATGGTGGATACCGCCAAGGAGAAAAAATAATGACAAGCAGCTTCAAAGTAATGGTGGTGGATCTTGGCAAAAACAAGTCCTCCCTGGAATATTTCGATGCCCGCCGGGAATGGATCGGAGGCAGCGGCCTGGCTGCCGGTCTTTTCAGTCATTTCGGCCTTCCCGGCGAAGACGCATTTCATCCGGATCAGCCTCTGATTCTGGCCATCGGACCCCTGACCGGCTACTTTCCCCTCATGAGCAAGACCATCATGGGATTTATGTCCCCCTACAACAACCAGTACGCTGAGTCCCACGGCGGTGGAAGATCCGCCCTGGCTCTAAAATTTGCCGGATACGACGCCCTCGTCGTCCGGGGAAAGGCTGAAAAACCCACCTGTATCGGGCTGGGCTCCAGAGAAGTTCACATACAGGACGTGCACTTTTTAAAAGGCATGGATATATTCAAAACAGGCAAAAAGATGCGCAGCCTGAAGCCCACCAATCCAGGGCACAGAAGCATCCTGCGCATCGGCCCCGCCGGGGAAAACCTGGTGCGCTACGCCTGCGTAAATGTAGACACCTATCGCCATTTCGGCCGCATGGGCAGCGGTGCGGTCATGGGAGCCAAGAACCTCAAGGGCATCATCCTGTCCGGGGACAGCCACGTGGACCTGGATCCTGACCTTAGCAAGGAATACAACAAGGTCTACAAGGATATCTATAATACTGTGGTGCAAAGCGGGGCCATGCGCAAGTACCACGACCTGGGCACCCCGGAAAATATCCTGCCCCTGAACGAATTGCAGGCCCTTCCCTGGCGCAATATGCAAAGCACTTATGATGAAAATGCCGGGGGTATATCCGGGGAAAAGTTCGGCCAGGACCAGCTGTTAAGGCAGGTGGCCTGTGCAGGATGCCCTGTGGGATGCATTCATATAGGTCTCTTGCGCGAACGCTTCGGCCAGGAGCACGAATACCTGTACCGCCAGGTTTCCTACGACTACGAACCCATCTTCGGCATGGGCACCATGCTTGGAGTTGACACGGCCCCCGGGGTTTTGACCCTTTTGGAGGACGTGGAAAAAATGGGACTGGATGCCATCAGTGCCGGGGTTGCCCTGGCCTGGGCCACCGAAGCCCTGCAAAAGAAAGTCATCACCAGGGAACATACCCTGACAGACCTGGAGTTCGGCAATGTTCAGGCTTACAGGGAGGCGCTGGATCACCTGACCCGGCAGCCCAATGAGTTTTACCAGGCACTGGCCGGGGGAACCATGAAAGCCGCAGAAAAATACGGCGGCGAAGATTTTGCCTGCGTTCTGGGTCAGGAAATGGCCGGGTATGCCACCGGGGAAAACTACTTCGTCAGCCAGGCCTTAGGGTTCAGGCATTCTCATCTGGACACCGGAGCATACGGCCTTGACCAGGAACAGGACTCCAGAAACATAGACAAAGCCATAGAATATATGCAGGATCAGGAGGATTACAGGGTCCTTATGTGTTCCATGGTCGGCTGTCTCTTCGCCCGCAAGGCATATCCCAAAGAAAATATTCTCAGGGCCTTGAATTCCCTTGGATATGATTATACACAGGAGGAACTGGACGCCTGTGTGGAAAAGATCAAGCATCACCGCTGGGCGCTAAAGTTCAGGACCGGATTCAAACCTGAAGACGTCAAAATTCCATCCAGGTTCAAGGAGATAACCACCTGGAAGGGCAAAACAGACCCGGAGTATATGGACAAGCTTAAAAGTAAATACCAGGAAGTACTCCGGGAAATGGCCAGTGCGCACGAAAAGAGGCAGGGAGAAAATCAATGAACATTTACGAAATGGTGGCCCGCTCCAGGAGCTATCGCCGCTTTTACGAGAACTACAAGGTCAGTATGGAGACCCTGACTTCCCTGGTTGATCTGAGCAGGCTTACTCCGTCTGCGGCCAACCTGCAGCCACTCAGGTACATCATCAGCAATGATCCTGTAACCAACGGGTCCATATTCGAAACCCTGACCTGGGCAGCATACCTCAAGGACTGGCCCGGTCCGTCAGAAGGAGAAAGGCCCTCGGCCTACATAGTGATCCTGGGAGAAAAGAAACATTCCAAGACCGCTGCCTGGGACATGGGCATAGCCGCCCAGACCATCATGCTGGGTGCAACAGAGGCCGGTCTGGGGGGCTGCATTGTAGGCTCCATCAAGAAGGAAGCCCTGTCTGAAGCCCTGCAGGTCCCTGATGAACTGGAAGTCCTCCTGGTCCTGGCCCTGGGCAAGCCCAAGGAAATGGTCCTTTTGGAAACCCTGAAGCCCGGACAGGACATCAAGTACTGGCGGGACAGCAGAAAAGTGCACCACGTACCCAAAAGGCCCCTGGAGGAAGTACTGATAAAAAGCTTTGAAAGACAGGAAGAACAGTAGAAACTTTCTAATCCTTAAGTTCCCGGGGCGGGCAGCTCCCCGCCCCTTTTTTTGATACAGTCCTGCCCTTTTCTCCTGCAACTAGATCAATATATCTTGCGCTGGCTGAAACTCGTCCCCAGTACGCTGAAGGTGTTTTCCACTATGAATATGGCCTGCGGGTCCACGGAAAAAACGGCCTGCTCAAGTCGCTTGAGCATGATATTGTTGGTTATGGCCATGATTATATTCTTGTCCTGACCGGTATACCCCCCTCTTCCCCTTAAAAAAGTCGTCCCGATCTTCAGCCTGTGCATCAGGTCTTCTGCAATTTCTTCGTTTTTATCTGAAATCACCAGCACCAGCTTTCTGTTGTTGAACATGCTTAATGTGTATTCCACGATATAGGACATGATGAATACAAGAATAAGTGAAGCAATCACCAGATCAATGTCCAGGATCAGAAGACTTATTGAAAACAAAAAGAAGTTGAAGACAAAATAAAATTTTCCGATTCCAAAATTAAATTTCTGATTAAGCATGATGGCTATTACGTCCAGCCCGCCGTTGGATCCCAGGGACCTGAGGACAATGCCGCAGCCGAACCCTCCCATGGCCCCTGCGGCGATGGCCGCATACAACTGGTCCTGGATACCCAGGTCTATGCTGATCCCTTCATATGCCAGAGTTGCCACCACCATGGCAAAAAGGCTGTAACCGAAAAACCTGCGGCTCACATAAAGCCAGCCCAGGACAAAAAGAGGGATATTGATCAGAAAATAAAGCACCCCCGCAGAGATTACAGGCGTGGAATAATATGTAAGAAGGCTTACCCCGAATGCCCCACCGGGAATAAACTTGTGATGTACCATTATCCCCTTGAGGGCTATGGCAAAGATTACAGAACCTAGGGCAATAAGCAGAAGGTTCCACCAGATGGTATAAGTAAATCTTAGAAGATACGAGGACATGTCCTCCTCCTGCAAAAATCATTTCAAAACTGTTGACTTTTTCTGCCGCATGCCGGTGCCTCAGTAAAAAACACCCGAACTGTTACAGAACCCAAAAAACAAAGGCCCCCGAAGGCTGCGCAAGCAACCCAGGGAGCCGTGAAGACTGCCGGCATACGTGTTCAGAAATTTTACCGATTTTTCTCATGACCGGTCAAGGAAATTATCCCACGTGCCTGCTTTTTAAAAAAGCAAAAAAATGCTGGCTATTTTGATTTTGCTCAAGTAATATACATACGAGTAAAAAATTTGTAACTATTCACCACCTGAGGACGAGTAGCCAGGGTCCGGCTGATCCCCACCGCTGATCGACTTTTTTCAGCTTCTTCGTTCGGCACCAGCCCTTTGTCCCCCGGGAGGAAGAGAATTAATGTAACCATTCAGGGGGTCCTCGGTGGTGATTACTGGCACGAGGCCTGGGGACTGTCCCCCGCTAAGTATCGGCTGTGTTTGTACACAAAACTTCGCGTCTGTAATTTTTGTAATTGTGCGTAAAAGGTGTCGCGGGGAC
>NZ_QYZY01000348.1:0-1488 GCF_003838035.1 Desulfonatronospira sp. MSAO_Bac3
AATGATGTTCAGTTGAGTTCCTGCTGGGAGCAGATCAGGGAGCAAAAGGGCCCTTTTTTACTGGAACTGCGCATCTGTACAGGGTCCAGGCCGGACCTGGGCCGCCCTGCATCTACACCTGTCCAGAATAAAAAATCTTTTATGGATTTTTGCCGTGAGTGAAAACAGCTGGTCTCATCACAATCCTGTCAAAATCATTGCCGGACCGGGTTATCTAAACAAGCTTCCTGACCTTGTTCCCCAGGCAGGCAGTGTGCTTTTTTTAAGTTCCCCCGGGTTTACCAGAAGGGGGGTGACGAAAAAGGCAGCAGCCCTTCTGGATCCGGACAGGGTGCATGTTTATGATCAGTTGCGCCCGAACCCGGAACTTGATGATCTGGACAGGCTGGTTGTTTTCTGCCGGGACTTGGATGTAAGCCATATCGTGGCTCTAGGCGGGGGCAGCGTCCTGGATGCGGCCAAGGTCCTGGGCGTAGCCCTGCCCAGCGGAATGCACAATCCCCTGGATTTGATTTTCAGGCAGAAACAGGCCCAGGCCTGGAACAGCCGCCTGCCGGTAACAGCCATACCCACTACAGCGGGTACAGGGGCTGAGGTCACTCCCTTCGCCACTGTCTGGGACCGGGTCAGTCAAAAAAAGTACTCGGTTTCAGGGGGGTATGTCTACCCGGCCTGCGCGCTTCTGGACCCGGAATTGACCCTGGACCTGCACTTTACCGAGACCCTGTACACAGGCCTGGACGCAATATCTCATGCCCTGGAATCACTCTGGAATAAAAACCGCACTGAAGTAAGCGCGGCCTGCGCCCTGCACTCCCTGGATCTGGCTGTCCGGGCCCTGCCCGCAGTCCTGGAACACCCCGAAAGTCTGGACTGCAGAAGCAGAATGCAGACCGCCGCTTTACTGGCAGGGCTGGCCATCAGCCAGACACGCACCGCCATTGCCCATTCCATATCATATCCACTGTCCATCCGGTTTGGTCTCCCCCACGGCCTTGCCTGCGGATTTACCCTGCCGGCCCTCATCAGGAGATATCTGCCCAGCCTGGAGCAGGGGCGGGAAAAAATCACTCTTGACTCCGTACTGGGCACCCTGGACGCATTGCAGCTCCAGAGTGAAGCTGCCGGCTACATGTCCCAGAAAGATCTCCTGCTGCTTCTTGCAGACATGTATGATCCTGACCGGGCCGACAACTACAGGATGGACCTGGGTCGTGATGATCTCAGGGAAATACTGCAGGCATCCCTGACCAGATAGCTTTCAGTGAGGCAATAAAAAATCAGCCATGAAATCTTGCAGGCACGACTATGCACATGAATATAAAGCGGTTGCCCCTGCCCGGAAAAGCACAATGAGAGGAGATCCTCTGAGAAGCTGGCTAAAAAGGATTTGCCGCAGGAAAGATTATGAGCCTGAAACCGGTCCTGAGTCTCATGATATAAGCCATGAAAACTCGTGTCCCTGGCAGGAGCTTGACCGCCTTTTGC
>NZ_QYZY01000349.1:0-30708 GCF_003838035.1 Desulfonatronospira sp. MSAO_Bac3
CGCATATTCCGTGAAATTCCGTGTATTCCGTGGGCAGTCTCTTTTGCCCCGAAGGGGCCTCTTTTTCCGCGCAGGGCCGCGGAAAAAGCCTAGCGTCTTTGCGTCTTTGCGTGAGAATTTTCTTGTTTTTTATGACCCCAGTGAAATGAAGGAAATTTCACGGGGCAGGCAAGGTTTCAGGAGTAAGCCTAATATATGCAAAAACCACACTTTCACATCCGCCCCGAAGGGCTGAACATCATCTCCCTGACTGTGCTGGCCACCCTGGTCTTCTCCCTGCTTGGCTGGGCCATTTTTTCCATCATCGGCCTGGTGGCCTTTTTTTTCGCCCTGAATTTCTTCCGGGACCCGGAAAGGGTGACTCCGGATGCACCAGGTGTTGCAGTGGCCCCTGCAGACGGCAGGGTGGTCAAGGTTGAGACCATGCAGGATCCTTTTACAGGAGAACAAAGAACAACCATATGCATCTTCATGAACGTCTTCAACGTCCATGTAAACAGGTTTCCCCTGACAGGAACAGTCCGGGACATCAGCTACCACCCCGGAAAATTTGTCAACGCCTCCCTGGACAAGGCCTCGCTGGACAATGAAAGATGCGCCCTGCACTTTGAGGATGAAGACAGCCGGACCTGGACCATGGTTCAGATAGCCGGACTTCTGGCCAGAAGGATCGTGTGTTATGCTGAAACAGGAGACAAATTGTCCAGGGGACAGAGATTCGGCCTGATAAAACTGGGATCCAGGGTTGACCTTTATCTGCCGCAGGGGTATGAAAGTACAGTAATCGTGGGCGACAAAACCATTGCCGGACAAAGCATAATCGCCCGCAAAAACGATTCAGCGCCTGGAAGCACATGACTCAGAATACATCCGGACCCAAACATAAAGGATTTTACATCCTGCCCAACCTTTTGACCACAGCGGCCCTTTTCGCAGGGTTTCTGGGGATACTCTGGGCCATTGAAGGCCGGTTTGAGCTGAGTGCCCTGGCCATTCTGGCTGCCTGCATATTTGACGGGCTGGACGGGAAGATCGCCAGGCTCACCAAATCAGCCTCGGACTTCGGCATCCAGTTCGATTCCCTGTCGGACCTGGTTTCCTTCGGAGTATGTCCGGCTGTAACCATCTACTTGTGGCAGACGCACAACTTCGGCCAGGTGGGACTTGTAGTGCCTTTTCTGTTCATGGCCTGCGGAGCCCTGCGCCTGGCCCGGTTCAACCTGCAGACCAAAAATCTGCCCAAGAAATTCTTCGTGGGCCTGCCCATCCCGGCCGCCGCCTGCACTCTGGCTGCGCTCATCCTTTTCAGCACCTATCTTCCGGAGGCAATCCTGACCCACGTACTGCCGACCTTTACCCTGGCCCTGGCCTTTGTCCTCAGCCTGCTCATGATCAGCAAGGTCAAGTACGCTTCCTTCAAGGAGCTGGAAATGGTCCGCCTGCACCCGTTTTCCTCCACTGTAACCGCCATCATGCTTTTCGTACTGGTGGCCTCGGAACCCAAACTGATTATTTTCATAGTCTTTATGACCTATATAATTTCAGGTATACTGTACACCTATCTCTACCTGCCCCTGCGCAAGCCCGCTCACCTACGGGAGCCCCGCAAGGAGTTCCCGTAAAAACCATTTTTTCTCATAATCAATCCTTGAGGGATACTTTCCGCATCCCTAACCATTCAGGGGATGCCTCAATCGGCCTGGGGACAGTCCCCGCGACACCTTTTCTGCACCAAATGCAAAAATTGTAGACGCAAAGTTTTGTGGACCTGCACATTTAGTACTTAGCGGGGGACAGTCCCCAGGCCTGGTGCCAGCAATCATCACCGAGGACCCCCTGAATGGTTACCCGCATCCGGACAGGATAAACCTGCAGAGCAATACGTACGTCTGGAATAGCTCATCTGCCTTCTTGCTCATGGACTTTTGCGCCGGATTAATATAAAAGTGTCAGGTTTTGTAACCGGATCAGGCATCTGTTCAGCGCTTTGCATGGCGGCACGGGGACTGTCCCCTGCTTTCCTGAAAAGCTAAGCAGAAACCTGTTCAGTACACCCTGTATCTGCTTTTACTGTGATTACCAAAAAATAAGCCAGGAGATGGATATGTCTGATAGAATCTATATTTTCGATACCACTTTGCGCGACGGAGAACAATCACCCGGGGCCACCATGAACGCCGGGGAAAAGATACGCCTGGCCAGACAGCTGGAACGCCTCGGAGTGGATGTCATAGAGGCCGGGTTCCCCGCTGCCAGCACCGGGGACCAGGAGGCTGTGGCCGAAATTGCAGCCGCGGTGAAGGACTGCCAGGTGGCCGGTCTTTGCCGTGCGGTCAAAGAGGACATGGACAAGGCCTGGGAAGCGGTAAAACACGCTGCCCAGCCAAGGCTGCATACCTTTCTGGCCACATCGGATATTCACATGAAATACAAATTGGACAAAACCAGGGAACAGGTCCTGGAGATCGCCCACGAAGCGGTGACCTATGCCGGAAGCCTCTGTCCAAGCGTGGAATTTTCGGCCGAGGATGCCTCCCGCTCCGATCCCGCGTTTCTTGTGCAGGTGGTGCAAACCGCCATAGACGCCGGGGCCAAAGTTATAAATATTCCGGACACCGTAGGTTATGCCCAGCCCCAGGAATACGCCGAACTTATCGACTATCTTCTGACCAACGTAAAAGAAAGTGAACGGGCCATATTCAGTGTGCACTGCCACAACGACCTGGGCCTGGGAGTGGCCAATACCCTGGCCGCATGCAAGGCCGGGGCCAGGCAGGCGGAAGTAACCCTGAGCGGCATCGGGGAACGCGCCGGCAATGCGGCCCTGGAAGAACTGGTCATGGCCCTTAACGTACGCAAAGGTTTCTACAACCTGGAAACAGGCATAAACACCGAGCAGATCTATCCCTCCTGCCGACTGCTGTCCATGATCATAGGCCAGCCCATACCGCCCTACAAACCCATTATCGGCGGCAATGCCTTCGCCCACGAATCCGGCATCCATCAGGCCGGGATGCTCAAGAACCGTGAGACCTACGAAATCATGACCCCGGCCAGCATAGGCAAGGCCGGCAGTGATATAGTCATAGGCAAACATTCCGGCAGGCACGCTCTGAACCAGAAGCTGGAAGAACTGGGATACCGCCTGACCAGGGATCAGTTGACCCAGGTGTCGGAAGTGGTCAAATCCCTGGCGGACAAGAAGAAAAAGCTGTACATGGAGGACGTGGAGGCCATTGTCCTGGAAGAAGTTTACCGCATTCCGGACAAGTTCAAGCTCATCTACCTGAGCTCCATTTCCGGCAATATGGCCATCCCCACTGCAGCCATGAAAATGGAAGTGCTGGGCGAGGAAAAACAGCTTTCCGACTTCGGTGTGGGAGCCATTGACGCGGTCTTCAACACCATCGACCGCCTGGTGCAGCGCAACCCCACTCTGCTTCGCTATTCAGTAAGCGCCATTACCGGAGGTGCTGATGCCCAGGGCGAAGTCACGGTGAAGCTGGAAGAAAACAGTGTCACCTCGGTGGGCAGAGCGGCCGACCCTGATGTTATTGTCGCCAGCGCCAAGGCCTATATAAACGCCCTGAACCGGCTGGCCAAAAAGGAAACCGATCCCAAGGCGGAACAGAGCCGCAACATTCCATAAACAAAACACAACGCAACTGTTCACCATGAATCCGCAGCTCGACGTTTAGATTGTTCAGCTGAAGCAGTTGGTGAATAGTGACAACACAACAGAGATATACAAGGAGAGGCGACGTGGGAAAAAACCTGGCTGAAAAGATACTGCAGAAGCATAGTCCAGAAGAGATAAAAAAGCCCGGGCAGATAATACCCTGCCGGGTAAGCCTGGTCCTGGCCAACGACATAACCGCTCCCCTGGCGGTGGATTCTTTCCGCAAGATGCAGGCGCCCAGAGTGTTTGATGCAGACAAAATAGCCCTGGTCTGCGATCATTTCACCCCCAACAAGGACATCGCCTCGGCAGAGCAGGTGCAGAAAGTACGCCGTTTCGCCCGGGAAATGAACATCACTCACTACTACGAAGGCGGCGACGTCGGGGTGGAGCACGCCCTGCTGCCTGAACTGGGACTGGTGGGACCGGGAGATGTGGTGGTGGGGGCTGACAGTCACACCTGCACCTATGGCGGCCTGGGGGCCTTCGCCACGGGCATGGGCAGCACCGATATAGCTGCAGCCATGGCTCTGGGGGAGACATGGTTCAAGGTCCCGGAAACCATCAGGGTGAACATGAACGGAAGCCTGGATGAATTTACCACATCCAAGGACCTCATTCTGAATCTCATAGGACGCATCAAGGTGGATGGAGCCCTGTACCGGGCCCTGGAATTCGCCGGTGATACCCTGCCGGATCTGGATGCCGAAGCCAGAATGACCATGGCCAACATGGCCATTGAAGCCGGGGGCAAGGCCGGGCTCTTTCCCGTGGACCAGGTCACCCTGGACTACTGCCGGGAGCATGGCCGCCTGGGCGACGATCTGCTTGAGCCTGACGGGCAGGCCGGATACTGCATGCAGGTGGATATGCAGGTCAGCGGCATGCCCCCACAGATCGCCTGTCCGCACCTGCCGGACAATGTAGCCGGTGTGGACGACCTGGAAGAGATAAAAGTGGACCAGGTGGTTCTGGGATCATGCACCAACGGCCGCATCTCGGATCTAAGGCAGGCCGCGCACATATTAAAGGATCGTAAAGTGGACAAAAACGTTCGCTTTATAGTCCTTCCGGCTACTCCTAAAATATATGCCCAGGCCCTGGAAGAGGGCCTGCTGGAAATATTTTTAAAAGCCGGGGGCATAATAGGCCCTCCCACCTGTGGTCCCTGCCTGGGCGGGCACATGGGTATTCTGGCCTCGGGAGAAACCTGCCTGGCCACCACCAACCGCAACTTCAAGGGTCGCATGGGCAGCCTGGAAAGCAAAGTCTACCTGGGCTCGCCCTACGTGGCCGCGTCTACAGCTGTAGCCGGGCGCATCATTCACCCCGCGCGGGTTTAATCATTCTGCAGGAGAAAAGATATGCATTTCAAAGGCAAAGCGCACAAGGTAGGAGACCATATAGATACAGACGCCATCATCCCGGCCAGGTGCCTGGTGACCACTGATCCGGAAGAACTGGGCCGCAACTGCATGGCCGGTCTGGAAGAAAACTGGGTCAGCCGGGTAAACAAGGGGGATATCCTGGTAGGAGGCAAGAATTTCGGCTGCGGCTCTTCGCGGGAGCACGCCCCCATAGCCATACTCGGCGCAGGGATTCCCGTGGTCGTAGCCCACAGTTTCGCCCGCATATTTTACCGCAACGGCTTCAACATGGGCCTGGTCCTGCTGGAGGTGGGCAATGAAATAAGCAGGCTAAGGGATGGTGATGAACTGGAAATAAAGGCCCTGGAAGGCAAGATTATCAACCATACTACAGGGGACACTGTAAACAGTCTTCCAGTTCCTGAATTCATGGCCGATATCCTGGCCAAAGGCGGACTCATCAATTATGTCCGGGAAAAAGTGGCCTGAAGGCGCACTGCTCCGCAAATATTAACTGTCTGCAGGACCGGTATGTGCTTCAGCGGCTGTTTACCGGTGCATAACCTCCCTGATGCGGCATACCCCGCAGATATCCCCGGTGGTGGGGTAGCCGCACCTGGGACACGGTCCGGGCTTTTCTCCCCCCTCCTGGTCGATATGGTCAAATGCCTGCCTGCCCCGGTTCAAAAAACCCTCGTAAAAGCTGATCTTGCGCCCGGGCTGCTCATGTTCCAGTTCGTCCAGCAAGTACTTGTAATAGGTAAAACTGGCCCCCTTGCTGTAAGGACATGGGGCATAACAATAATCTATTCCTGCCAGGAAACTGTAGTTGACGGTTTCGAATTCACTGAGCCGGTAAAGGGGTTTGACCTTGCGCACAAAGCCCTGCTCCGCAGGCAGATCCGGTCCCTGGGAGCCCAGGTAGGAAACGTCCCAGCGCATGACATTGGAAAAAAGCCTGGCCGCCTCATCATCGAGGTTATGCCCTGTTGCCAGGACACTGAAGCCGTTGTCCAGGGCGAACCTGTTGAAATAGTATCTTTTAATACGCCCGCATACGGAACATACAGGCCTGTTGAACTTTTTGCGTACCTCAGGGATGGGCATCCCCTCCTTTTCCATTTCCAGCACGTGCAGTGAGATCCCAAGATCACGGCAGAATCTTTCCACGTGATCCCTGGCTGTTTCCGAAGATCCGGGAATAGCCAGATCTATATACAGTCCGGCCGTGTTGTAGCCCAGAAGATGCAGCTCCCTGGCCAGGGCCAGAGAATCCTTGCCTCCGCTCAGTGCGATGAGTATCCTGTCTTCTTTGCTGAAAAGCGTTCTTTCTTTGATGGCCTTTTCCACCTGCCTGGAAAAAAACACCTTGAAACACTCCGGGCAGAATCCGGCGTTGTGGCTGGGCAGAGCTACTGCAGCAATTTTTTTGCATCTTGTGCATTTCATGGATCAACCTCTGGAAGCTGTTTTTCTGACTGTAATACTGTCTTCCGGGTCTATCTGTCTGTCCGGAGTCAGAAGCTCGCCATTACGGATGACAATGGCCTGGTTGGGCCTTAGCTCGAGTTTTTTTAACAGGTTTAATACAGTGGTTGCCCTGTCAATATCCGCCCATTGGTTTTCGGGCTCGATAAGGATTTGCATGTTAATACCCTTTTATTTTTTTAAAAAATCTAATACAGTCAGTCCATTCACACCCACCGAATCCAGTGGTGGTTGTTTTACAGCGAAGAAGCCTGGGGCAAATACCCCGGAAAAAACAAGATCAGTTTTTTGTTAAAGGAGTTTCATATGAGCAAGAAGATTTTGGTGGTGGATGATGAACTGCACATCCGCATGCTTTACCAGGAAGAATTCGAGAACAGCGGGTACAATGTGGTCACCTCGGATGGCAGCGAGCCCATACTTTCTCTTCTGGACCAGGAAAACCCGGACCTGGTGGTCCTGGACATCAAGCTGGGCCAGGACAAATCAGGTCTTGACCTTCTGCAGGAAATAAGATCCAGAGATCAGAGCCTGCCGGTTATCCTCTGCACGGCTTATGACAGTTTCCAGCACGACCTCAAATCCATCGCTGCGGACCACTATGTGGTCAAATCCGTTGACCTCACTGAACTGATGGAAAAAGTTAAACAGATTCTTAAAAAATAGTTCTGAAAAAATGCCGGTGTTTTCCCGGGAGCTTCCTGTGCTCCCGGGAATTGAACAATTGTTGTCAGTTAATGGTTAAAGAAAAAAGCCTGAATTAACTGCCCTGCCCCACTTAACAATCAACCTGGTTGCGGGCGAAGCCCTTTTACAGTAACCATTCAGGGGGCAGATAACGGCCAGTGGGACAGTCCCGCACTTATTTTTTGAAGAACCATTTTCAGCTGTTGGCATTGGAAAAATAAGTGCGGGACAGTCCCCTGGCCTTGTGCCATCAGTCACCACCGAGGTTCCCCTGAATGGTTACATTTACCGGACCAGGTCACCGGACCATGATCTGATAGCGGTAGACAGCCCGGTTATGTTCCTGCAGGGTTTTGCTGAAGTGGTGGGTTCCGTCGTTTCTGGAAACAAAATAGTAATACCCATGTTCCTGTGGATCCAGGGCAGCCTCAATGGATGCTCTGCCGGGTGAACAGATGGGGGTCGGGGGAAAACCCCGGTGATGATAAGTATTGTAAGGATTGTCCCTGTCATCCAGATGCCTGCGCCTGAGCCTGCCTTCAAAATCTTCCCCCAGGCCGTAGATTATGGTGGGGTCGCATTGCAGAAGCATGTTGCTCTCGAGGCGGTTGTGAAAAACGCCTGAAATTTTACGGCGCTCCGGGGCGATCCCGGTTTCCTTTTCAATGAGGGAAGCCTTATTCACCATGTCGTAGATCTCGTCAAAAGACATTTCCCCCCATAGATCACTGGTGGACTTCCAGAACTGATTGATCATTATGCGGGCCAGCTTTTCAGCACCCACATCCCTGCTGGGAGAGATATAGTAGGTTTCTGGATACAAAAAGCCTTCGGCGCTGGAAGCATGGATGCCCATCTCCTCCAGAAAATCCTTATCCTTGACCACCCCTTGAAACTCCTCAAAGGATGCAAGCTCTCTTTTTTCCAGTATCCGGGCCACATCCCACCAGGCGGCTCCCTCGGGTATCTGCAGGCGGAGCAGTTGTTCCCTACCGGTACTCAGGTGCTCCAGCATTTCCTGCATGGACCACTGAGCATCCACCTGGAAATGTCCTGCCTGGACTTTTGTAGCCTTGCCCTGCAGCCATCCCCAGTAGTACATTACTGTGGCATTATCGATGAGCCCCATGGACTCAAGATGATAAGCAATGCTCTTAAAGCTCTGCCCGGGACTTATGCGCACAATTTCCTTGCTGCTCTCCGGGCTCTGGGGGGAGTGCACCAGGTGATGAAAGTACCATGCGCTGAGTCCAGTACCCAGCACAAGGAGCAAAAAAAGATACAGCAGTACTCTTTTGGCGTTCATTTCAACCCTCCCTCAAGGGAATACCTGCCAGGAAAGACTCCAGGATAATAACGGCTGCTGCCTGGTCCAGGCTTTCTTTTTGTTTTTCAACCCTGATGCCGCATCTGTTCAGAATGTCTTCCGCCTCCATGGAAGTATAGGCTTCGTTAACGGTATATATCGGCAGATCGGTACGCCTGTCCAGGCTCTGCATGAAATTTTCGGCCTGCCTGCAGGTAAGGCTTTTTTCTCCGTCAGGCCCCAGGGGCAGGCCCAGCACTATGGCCTCTATCCCCCTTTCCTGGATTATATTCAGAAGTTCAAGAAAAAGATTCTCCCGGGTGCTGCGATGGATGGTTTTCAGGGGAAAGACCATTTTTCCCTTTTCATCGCTTACAGCCAGGCCGACTCTTTTTATGCCGAAATCTATTCCCAGATACTTCATAAGTGGTTCATGCTATCCCGCCTTTACCAGGAGCATGTTGTCATCCCTTTCGGCTTTTTTCATCCTCTGCAAAAAGTCCTTTCTCCAGGTGTTTCCCAGAAGCCTTTCTGCAGCATACTCAGCCGTATGCAGAACCCTGCGCTTTTCACCCAGCATCTCCATGCACCTTCCAATGCCTATCTTACACGAGGGGCAGCCTACCAGCAAGGGTACTCTTGAGTCTACTCCGGACAACTGCTCCCCGAGGTTCTGAACTTTCTGCTGCCGTACAGGGTTGAACACCCTGGGAGAACTCATGGCCCCGAGCCCGCTTTCACCGCAGCATCCAGGGCTCATCTGCACATCGAGGTTCAAGCCTTCCCTGAACTTCTGGGCGTAAATCTCCCCGGCTTTCAAAGGATTGATGTCCTCCCATTCCACGTGACAGGAATGATGGTACAAAACCTGTGCCGGTTCCGTGGCGGAAGACATCTCCAGGTTCTCCAGCAGGTACTGCATAACATCCTGATGCTTCAGATGTGATCCATTGCCCCGCATCCGATACCCCTCAATGCCTTCCCGGCACGTGCCGCAAGAGGTAAGTATATGAGTGAATTCCAGGCCCTGCCACTGAAAATCGGATATGAGGCGGTTTAAAAGCTGAACATTCTGCCTCTCCATCTTGCGCATGCCCTCCTCGTCGCCCGATGCCAGAAGAGGATAGCCGCAGCACAAATGGGTCCTGGGCAGAACAATGTTTACACCGGTTTCAAGGAGCAAAGCCATTCCGGCAAGCCCGATGGAAGGATAGAAAATCCCTGCCCCGCAACCAGGGAAATACAGCAGTGCCCTGGAACTGTCGCTCTTTTCGGAAACAAAAAGATTTTGCCTGGAAAGATCCAGAATTTCCGAAAGATTACGGTACTCCATGGCCGGAGCCCTGGATTGAAAAACCGGGCTTTTAGCTCTTTTTCGCCAGAAAGCCGGCATCATGCCCACCAGGGCGTTTTGAAATCTCTGTCCCACAGCCGCCGCCTTGGCCATCCTGGGAATCTGCCTGGAAGGATCGCTGGAAGCGTAATCAAGAAGCCTGTCCTTTATGGCGTGTCCGGAAACTTTTCTGTCCTTGAGATAATTTCTTGCTTCCAGGGATACTTTACCTCCCTTGATTTTTACCGGACAGATTTTTGTACAGCGTCCGCAGGCGGTGCAATGCTCCACAATGGTTCTAAGCTCCCTTAAAACATCCGGGTCCGGATCACCATGTACCAGCATGGAATAATACAGGGCTTCGATAAGACCGGCCAGTGAGATATTCTTGTTTCTGGGGTGGTACAGTTTGCCTTTCTGGGGAATGAACATGGGGCAGGCCTGTTTGCATTTGCCGCAGTGCGAACAGTTCTGAATGCTTTTCAAAAGGTTTATGAGTAGATCGCTCTCGTCAAGCCCCGCCCTGCGCAGGTCCTCTATAAGCTGATTGAAAGAAAAGGTGTACGGAACTGAAATGAGTTTTCTCTGTACCAGCTTCTGGGGGTTGAAGATGTTTCTTGGATCCACCTCTTCCTTGTAAACTTTCAGGGCTTCGATTTTGTCCCGGGAAAGGTATTTGATTTTGGTCAAACCGATGCCGTGCTCTCCAGAGACCTGTCCGTTGAGCCGGAGCACCTCGTCAAAAACTTTACCTGCAGCAGCCTCGGCCAGACGCATCATTTCCGGGTCATTGGAATTAACCGGGAGGTTTACATGGCAATTGCCGTCCCCGGCGTGCATATGGTTGGCTATTATCACCCTGCTGCGTAAAAGATCCTGAAGAATATCCTCAAGCATGTCCCTGTGTTCGGGATACCGGCTTTTAAGGTCCTGAAAGAAAAACACAATCTGCAGCTCGAAAATCTGTTCCGGCAGTGCCTCCTTGGTCATTTGCTGCTTCAGGATATTCGAGGCCACCTGCAGTTCCATGAGGATATATTCATCATCAATACTCACCCCGGGCAAATCCAGGACCCTGTTCAGGGCCTTGCGGTAGGCCAGGGCCAGGTAGTACAGGTTCAGATTTTCGAGAAAATCCGCAAACTCCGGAATCACATCCAGAGGAATGACCACGTCCTCGTTTATTTTAAACCCGCTGGTATGCTTGGTTATGGCCGAAAGGCGGTGGCGGTCCTCCCAGAACTCCTCGGCCTCTTTGTCATCACTGGCCACGAATACATCCACCTGGTCGTACGGGGAGACAAGATCAACCACCTTCTGCACGGCATCTTCCAGGGCACCGGCGTCATCCGAATCCAGCTGCAGTATGAGTACGGATATGGGCTCCCCCTCGTAAGTGGACGATTTTTTTTGGTATTCAATGGCCTGGACATACTTGGTCCCGAATTCTTCCAGGGCAGAGATTTTGACCTTGTCCCCGCTTTTCCTGATCTCGTCGCGCAGGGCCACGATCTCTTTTATCACCTGCATGGCGTTGTGCATGCTGTGCCCGTAAAATTCCAGGCACAGCACCCGGTAATGAGCAAGCTGGGGGTACAGGGTAAAACTGGCCTCGGTAATCAGACCGTCCACGCCTTCCTTCTGAATTCCAGGAAGTCCCCCCAGGAATTTGTTGGTAACGTCCTTGCCCAGTCCCGGCGTGCGGATATCATCTCCGGTAAGATTGATGGTCTTGATCAACTCGCCCTGTTCATCCAATACTTCAAAAGTCACTGTTTCATGGGACAGAATCTTGTGCCGGGGATGGTTCACGCGCCGGACCTGGATAATATCCCCGGTGGGAGTGACCATCTTGTAGCTTAAAATATTGTCCAGGGTGGTTCCGTATTCAAAGGCAAAGGGACCGCCTGCGTTTTCGGAAATATTGCCCCCTAAGGAGGAGGCCGCCTTGGAAGCCGGATCCACTGTAAACAAAAGTCCTTTGCGGTCGGCAGCCTTGATGGCGTCCAGGGTGACCACCCCTGACTGGGCGGTCAGCACCATGGTTTCCGGATCTATGTCCATGATGGCTTTCAGCCTGCCGGTGTTAAGAACCACCGTTCTCCTGGAACAGGGTATGGCTCCCCCGGTGAGACCTGTTGCCCCGCCCCTGGGTACCAGGCCAAACTCCATCTCGTTGGCCAGGCGCACCACTGCCTGGACCTGGGCCGTATTTTCAGGGAAAAGGACCATCATGGGCATGTCCAGGCGAAGATCAGTGGCATCAGTGGAACATTCAAGCAAAGTTGAAGGGTTGGTGGCTATATTTTCTGATGAGAGATGCCTGCTGATTTTTTTACGGACCTTTTCCTTGAATCTCTGGTCTTCAAGGTACTCATGCCAGTAATTTTCCAGGCCCTGGGATATAATCCGGTAAAACTTGGGGGCAAGTCCGCCGCGCTCATTTTCAAGCCTGGAAAAAACGCTTTTTTGTACCGACTGCGGGTTGATAAAGGGATTGTACCTGATGATAAAAAGCTCATATGCCAGTTCAAGGGCCAGCTTTTTCACCGATTCAGGCCAGCCCTCAAACTGGCTGGAGCTGATACTTAAAACCTGATCAATAATTATTTCCGGTTCAATGGAAGAGTGTGGCTGTTTATTGGGCATTGACTATAACCTTGTTACATGTTTTCCGGGTCTTTCCCGGTTGATTTTTTTAAGTCCTCCCCTGAAAAGATGTGACTGCAAAAAATCATTTTTGTCTCGCGAACCACGCGAACCACGCGAACCACGCGAAGCGCGTGGCAGGACGCGTGGTTGATTTCTGAATTTTTTATTTCCCTACTTTTTGAAAGTGCATATAAAAAGTGTCTCGCGCGGAGTATTGTCTTTACAGCAATAAGCTCGGCAAGAGAACAGTCAAACTTTTTTACGCTTAAAAAAGCACCCAGGCTCGTGCCGGATCACCGGCAGATACGGCCGATTATAGTACGATTTATAAAAAAGTCTGGGCGGGCAACCCCGAAATCGACTGCGTTTTCATGTCTGGTAAAATCGCAGCACAATCTGGAGGGTTGCTTAAAGGATTGACTGCGAGGGACTTTTGAGCATAATTTCACAATCATCTGTACTGTTTTAAGAACAAGAAAAGGTATCCGCATTGTAAAGTTGCTGAAATGTTAATCAGTTCCGGTTTATCTGTTTTGGCCGAGCTTAATGGCTATTAATCCAAAAGTATACTATCATGTCTAACTTAATAGTTATCGGTTGTAAAGTCATTATCCATGGATGCGGGCAAAAGCTATGGCCTCATCCATTCGTGGGTACAGATAGTTTTCAAATTCTGCGTCAGGTTCTTCCAGGTCAAAGCAGTAACCGTCCTCTCCCAGCAGTCCCTGGGGCACGGGATTGCCCAGTTCCTCGGGATCGCTAACTGAGTCTGCATAAAAACACACCGAAAGCCACCTGCCATCTGCGTCTTCCACCACGTCCACAAGGCAGAAAAGCGGTCTATTGGACTGTTCAGGCAGTTTGGCCCGCAGGCTGGCTGTTACCCCGGTTCTTATCACCAGTTCAAGCTCAGCACCTTTATCCTCCAGTTCCAGGGCAAGCCATTTAAAAACAGGTTTGATCCCGCGGG
The DNA here is from genome assembly GCF_003838035.1 of Desulfonatronospira sp. MSAO_Bac3. Lineage (NCBI taxonomy): Bacteria > Pseudomonadati > Thermodesulfobacteriota > Desulfovibrionia > Desulfovibrionales > Desulfonatronovibrionaceae > Desulfonatronospira > Desulfonatronospira sp. MSAO_Bac3. The sequence goes on from NZ_QYZY01000349.1 coordinate 13,483, forward strand.
GATCCTCCTGCCAGTCTTCTAAAAAAGCCTCTATCTCCGACATTTCCAAGCAGCTCCTTTTCAGGATTGACGGTTTCCGGGCTCCTGTTCAGGAACCCGGAAACCGGTTATGGATAAGCTTAACCTCCGAAAAAGGTGTCGTATATACCCATAATCATTATAACCAGGATAAGTGCCGGCACCACGTAGCGGATAAGCAGCACCCACCAGTTGCCCAGAGAGATAAGCCCGGCGTTCTTGTTGCCTTCCTGAACGGCATTTCTGGCTCCCCATATGTAGCCTACGAATATGGCGGTCAAAAGACCTCCCAGGGGCAGAAAAATGCTGTTGGCAAACCAGTCATAGGTATCGAGCATGTCCATACCCAGACCGGGAAAAGTCACATCGCTCAGCACACTGTAGCCCAGGGTGGTAGGCAGGCCGACCACAAAGATTATGATCCCCATGGTAACGGCGGCACTGCCGCGGGTCCACCCCTTTTCATCTATAAGCCAGGCCGTGACCACCTCCAGCAGGGATATGGCCGAGGTCAAAGCGGCAATGCTCAGCAATATGAAAAAAAGCAGTCCGAAAAGCACTCCCAGAGGCATTTCGGCAAAAACCGCAGGCAGGGTGATAAACACCAGGCCGGGACCACCGTCCGGGGAGAATCCCAGGGCGAAAACCGCCGGGAATATGGCCAGGCCAGCCATAATGGCGATGCCGGTATCCAGACCCACAACCGAGGCTGAATTGCCCGGAATCTCGTCTTTTTCCCGCAGGTAACTGCCATAGGTAATTATAGCCCCCATACCCAGGCTCAGGGTAAAAAAGGCCTGAGATATAGCCCCCAGAAATGTCCTGGGACCCACGTCCCCGAAATTGGGTTGCAGGTAATAGGCCAGCCCCTCTCCGGCTCCAGGCAGGGTAACGGCCCGGATAATCAGGATCACCAGAAGCACCAGGATGGCCGGCATGAGGATGGTCACCCATTTCTGAATACCTTTGACTACTCCTGCGGCAATGATGCTTACGGTCAGGATCATGAAAATGGCCTGCCATATGATGGGTTCCCAGACACTGGTGATGTGGCCGACAAATACTTCTGCATGGTCTATTTCCGCTGCTGTGGCGGACAGAACTACTTTGTAGATGTAGGCCAGGGACCAACCGGCCACAACTGAATAATACGAAAGGATAACGAACCCAGTAAACACCCCAAGAGCACCCACAAGCCACCACGGGGTATTCGGGGCCAGGGCCTTGAATGCTCCCACGGGATTTTTGTTGGTCTTACGGCCCAGGATGACCTCGTTGATCATGACCGGATAACCGATTAGAATAATGGCCACCAGATAGATAACCAGAAAGGCGGCTCCGCCATGTTCCCCGGTCATGTAGGGAAAACGCTAGATGTTGCCCAGTCCCACTGCCGAACCCGAGGCCGCCAGGATAAAGCCAATCCTGGTGGCCCAGCTTTCCCGAAAGTTTAAATCCTGCATCTGATCTCGCCCCTTTGCATTTTTTGAATTAACAGATTTTAACTCCCCTGACTGCAAGCAATTACTATTCAGACCATGCCTCTGGGTAGAAATGCCTCAAAACCCCTTCATCCCGGAAATAATCCGGTGTAATGAAGCCTGGAAGCCTTTTGAGGCTGCAAGCTAAAACCGTGCTTACACATTTTGGAGATTTTTTGCATCAAATTTTTTTTAACAATTTTGTACATTAAATCACTGAACTGAACATATTGCCAAAACCTCTCATCTTGAATTAATAGTGTCTGACATATATCTGCAAATCATACACCGGACGGCCAGTTGAGCTGCCGTCAGGCTCAAACTGAAAAACTCAAGGAAATGCCCCATGTTCTCTACTCCCAGGATCCAGGAAAAGGACGCATGCGCTGTTATAGCCCTTGTGGACAAACAGGGAAGCCCCACACATGCCAATATTGTTCAGACTATAGATGCCCTGCGCAAAATGGGACACCGCTCCGGAGACATCAACGGCGAAGGAGACGGATGCGGGCTGTCCACGGATCTGCCCAGGGGGGTATGGATGAAGCGCCTTTCCAGGTCCGGACTGAATCCTTACCTCGCAGAAAGCAGAGGTTTTTTTGCAGGCCATTTTCTTATTCCCCTGGACCTCAAGGATAAATGGTCCCATATCCAGGAAAAGGCCAGGGCAATTTTAAAGGATGAAGGTTTTGACCTTCTCACCGAAATAGAGGGCAACACCCGCAACCAGGAACTGGGGCCCAGAGCATCTTCTGAAGCCCCGCTTTTCTGGCAGCTGGCCGGAATAGCTCCGGATGGATCCCGCCGGGCTGCAGCCAGACGGCTCTTTCTGGCCCAGATGCGCCTGGAAGAGGAACTTCCCCGCCTGGAAACCGCATCTCTGAGCCTGGACAATGCCATATACAAGCTCCAGGGAATGCCGGACATGCTGCCCAAAGTCTATCCCGAGCTTCGAGACCCGGACATGGCCTCGGTCATGACCCTGGGGCACAGCCGTTATTCCACCAATACCCTGCCCACTGTACTTCGCTCGCAGCCTTTCTCCATGCTGGGCCACAACGGAGAAATAAACACCATAGAAAAGCTTGAGTCCACGGCCAGGATGCTGGGCATAAGACCTGTACCCGAAGGCAGCGACTCTCAGAACCTCAACAGGATCCTGGAAGGCCTGGTACACCAGCACGGCCTGGACATCATGGAAGCCCTGGACATGGTCTTTCCACCCATCCACAGCCTTGTGAAGAATTACCCTGACGAGCTCAAAAACCTTTATTCCCTGTATCGCTGGTTTTTCCCCTGCTCGGCCCAGGGTCCTGCCGCCATAGTGTCCAGATACGGGGATATGTGCCTTGGAAGCGTGGACGCACTGGGACTTCGCCCCCTGTGGTTCGGTGAAAGCGAAACCCATTATTTCCTGTCCTCGGAAAAAGGTGTTGTAGATCTCAAATACAACGTACGCGATCCCAGGCCCCTGGCTCCCGGTGAAAAGATCGCCATCCGCTGCGGCAGGGAAGCCAGGGCCCAGGTCATGGATTACAATACCTGCCAGGAACAGCTTTTGAAAATCATGCAGGGCAGACCGGGCAGCAATGAAAAACTTGCATTTCTCTACTCCATGTTCAACCACGAGCCGGCCTTTTGCAGTGACCATGAGGCCCTGGAACTGGTGCGCCAATTCATGTCCCAGCCCATGAATACAGACCATTCAGGCAGACTGTCTGCATATGGATGGCAGAAGTACGATATAAATATCCGCAAGCGGGTCGCCCAGGAAGGCAGGGAAGCCATAGGCTCCATGGGGCACACCGGTCCCCTGGCATGCCTTATGACCCATGCCCTGCCCAACCTGGCGGATTTTTTCAAGGAAAACGTGGCTGTGGTCACCAACCCGGCCATAGACCGCCAGCGGGAAGCGGAACATTTTTCAACCAGAGTGGTAATCGGCTCAGGCCCGGACATCCGGCCTCAGAGCTCCAGGCAGGCCCTGGGACTGGAACTGGGCACTCCTGTTCTACTAGGAGGCCGCGGCCTTGAAGACACTTTGACTCTGAAACAGGAACAAAACCTGGCCAGAAAATTCAACAGTGCCCTGCTGGAAGAAGTGATGGCCTTTTTCACCGGACAGGGGCATGATACCGCCCGGGCGGCAGTGCTGGACTGCACTTATGTTCCTGGGCAGGGCCTGAACCTGGCCCTGGATTCACTGGCCCACCAGGCCGCGGAAAAGGTGAGCTCCGGCAGTATGCTTCTGGTGCTGGATGATTCCGGTTCCTTCCAGGAAGAGCGCGTGCATATGGACCCGGGCCTGGCCACGGCATGGGTAGTGGAAAAACTGGTCCGGGCCGGCCTGCGCCGCAAGGCCTCTGTGGTGGTTCGCTCCGGAGCGGTGCGCAACCTGCATGACATTATGTTTCTTGTGGGTCTGGGAGCGGAAGCGGTGAACCCATACCTTCTGTGGCGAATTTCAGCGGATTTTGCCACAGAAAAACTGAGCCCGGAAAAGGCTGTTGAAAATACCATGCAGGTACTGCAGGCAGGTATGGAGAAAATCATGTCCACCATGGGTATACATGAGCTCTGCGGCTACGGGCGGATTTTTTCCTCTGTGGGACTTAGCCGACATCTGGCTGAACAGATGCAGGTGGCCAACTTCTGCGAGTCAGAAAACACAGGCATTGGCCTGGATTTTCTGGAAAAACAGGACAGCCTGCGCCTGCAGCGGGCCGGGGACACAACCGAAACAGGCCTTTACTCAGAACCTTCCAGAAACCAGAAGGTGGGACGGACTCTACGCAAGGTCGCCCAGGGCAGGACCGGTTATGCAGAGATGGCTGCCTCCCTGGAAGAAATAGACCGGGAAATTCCCACCGGAATGCGCCATCTTCTGAGCCTGCGTGAAGCACCAAGCGACGATCAGTTGACCCAGGACCAGGTGGATATTTCCGTGGGACGCCATGACCTGCCTCTGGTCATAGCGGCCATGTCCTTCGGATCCCAGGGGGAAAACTCCTTTCGGGCCTATGCCATGGCAGCCATGAAGGCCAATATCATATGCATGAACGGAGAAGGAGGCGAAATTCCGGACATGCTCGGTGGGTTCAGACACAACCGCGGGCAGCAGATTGCTTCGGGCCGGTTCGGGGTCTTTATGGGTCTTTTAAACTCCACCGACTTCCTGGAGATAAAGATAGGCCAGGGGGCCAAGCCAGGAGAAGGCGGACACCTGCCTGGCAGCAAGGTCTCCCCCATGGTGGCCCAGGCCCGCAAATGCAAACCCGGGATCACTCTTATCTCCCCGTCCAACCAGCACGACATTTACTCCATAGAAGACCTGGCCCAGACCATAACCGAACTCAAAACCGCCCATCCCAGGGCCAGAGTATCAGTAAAAATCCCGGTTACCAGTGGCGTAGGTACCATAGCAGTGGGCATAGCCAAGGCCGGGGCTGATATTATAAATTTAAGCGGCTATGAAGGCGGAACCGGGGCTGCCAGGGAGCACGCCAAGAGATACGTGGGCCTGCCGGTGGAAATCGGTGTCAGCCGGGCCCACCAGGCCCTGGTGGAATCCGCTCTCAGGCACAAGGTGGAACTGTGGTGCGATGGCGGGGTAAGAAACGGCCACGAAATCATAAAGCTCATCCTTCTGGGAGCCAACAGGGTGGGTCTTGGCACCCTGGCCCTCATGGGAATCGGTTGCATAAGCTGCAGACGCTGCCACCTGGATCGCTGCCCCATGGGCATATCAACGCAACTGCGTACCAGTGAAGAGGCAAAAGAAAAGGGAGTCAAAAGTTTCCGTCCCAGAACAGCAGAAGTTGAAGCGGAAAACCTGGCCAGACTTCTGGGAGCCATAGGCGATGAAATGCGCATGCGCCTGGCCCGCATGGGGCAAAAAAACCTTAGCGACCTCACCGGACGCACCGACCTGCTTTTTCAGGAACAGGGGCATGACCAGGTGGACCTGTCTGACCTGCTGCGAACCGCCGACCACCCCGTTGAGGATGAAGTATCCGAGCAGGGCCGGGTGGTGCGAAAACCCCTTAATTACCTCACCCGGCTCATATCAGATCTGGCCATGGATCATTTTTCCGCCGGAGACCTGCGGGTGAATTTCGCTGAAGAGGGTGTCAGCAGTTCCGACCGGGCAGTGGGGACCTACCTGGCCGGGGCCATGGAGCGCAGGTATCCTGAACGCCGGGACCTGCTGGCCGCCCTGCGCCTGGGAGACTCGGTCCCGGGCAACGGTCTTTGCGCCTTTGGCACCTCCCACCTGGAAGTGGTTGTTCAGGGCGGATCCCAGGACGGAGCCGCCAAAGGCTTTTTTGGTGGACAGCTGGGAGTGCTCAAGGGAAATAATTACCAGGGACGTTACATAGACGGCTCCACAGGCAAGAGCTTTGCTTACGGGGCCATAGACGGGCTGCTCATGATCCAGAATATGGCCGACTCCAGGGCCTGCGTGCGTCTTTCAGGAGCGGACGTGGTCTTTGGGGGGCGTATCACCGCTCCTGTAAACGACCAGAGCGGCAACCTGGCTGTGAATTCTCACCTCAAGGGCTTTGCTTTCGAGTACATGACCGGAGGAAGGGCTGTGGTCCTTGGCGATCCAGGTCCATGGCTGTGCTCCGGGATGACCGGAGGAGTGGTCTACCAGTGTCTGTATCCTGAATACGACTTCGGCCAGGACAATATAAAACGCCGTCTGGCCAGGGGAGCCAACGTGGTCATCACCCCCATTTCAGATCAGGGCATAAAGGATGTCCAGGAACTGCTCGGGCCTTATATCCAGGAACTGGAAAAAAGCCTGCAGATGGAGGAGGCCGCAATAGTAAAAGATATACTGGAGCATGCCCAGACACGCTTTGCAGCCATAGTGCCCAAGCCTTTGTGGGTCAAATCGGCTGAGTAGTCAGGTTCTGGCAGGACCTCTTGCTCGATAAACAATCGGTGCTGAAGCAAAAGAAGAGGTGCTGCGCCGACTTTTCCTCATAATTTTATTTGACAGGTTTGTCTTTTATCGATATAGGACTAATCAACTCCTGTTTATCCTTTATATTTTTTAAAAAAATCAAGGAGCAGCACATGATGCTTACCAGGGGAGGAGAGTATGCCGTTCGCTGCGTGCTCTACCTCGCGGCCTGCACAACACCCGGCCAGGTGGCCCCTAAAAAGGAGGTGGCCCAGGCCATGCAGATTCCGGAGTCATTCATGGCCAAGGTGGCCCAGACCCTGTCCAGGGCCGGTATTATTCAGATTACCCAGGGAGCCAGAGGAGGCTACAGACTGCTCAAAGACCCTTCCCGGCTTTCCCTTCTGCAGGTCGTGGAGGCCGTGGATGGAGAAATATTTCTCAATCAATGCATAATGAGCCCTGAGTCATGCAGGCGAAGCCCTTCCTGCGGGGTACACAGAGTCTGGGAGACTGCCAGGCAGCGTTTGAGGCAGACCTTAGATGAAACAGATTTTGCCACCCTGGCCCGGGAAGAGGTGTGCAGCCAACAGCAAAAGGAGTAGATTCAAAGATTTGGAGTAACCATTCAGTGGGACCTCGGTGGTGGCTGATGGCCGGTATCTGCCTCCTGAATGGTTACGATTTGGACCGTCCATATCTGCCTGCGGGAGCTATTGCACCTGCTCAGGCCCTCTTCAGGCTGTATAAAGTCCTGATGAGCGCGGCAACAGGCTGCAAAGATTAAACATTTCTCCAGGCAGTCACTGATAGATCAGCCTTACAAACCTATTTAACCAGGGGAAGACTTATGGATGTTTTGTTACTTTCAAGACTTCAATTCGCCATGACTACCTTCGTCCATTTCATTTTCGTCCCCCTGACTCTTGGCCTGTCTCTGCTGGTGGCCTACATGGAGACCAAGTTCATCCGCACCGGTGACGAAACATACAGGCGCATGGCCAAGTTCTGGGGAAAACTCTTTCTTATCAACTTTGCTCTGGGAGCAGTCACCGGAATTGCCTTAGAGTTCCAGTTCGGAACCAACTGGTCCAGGTATTCAGCCTATGTAGGTGACGTTTTCGGGTCTTTGCTGGCCATAGAGGCCACCATGGCCTTTTTCCTGGAGTCCACCTTCCTGGGCGTCTGGATTTTCGGCTGGAAGAAGCTCCCGCCCAAACTGCACAATGCCAGCATCTGGCTGGTGGCCCTGGCGGCCAATCTTTCCGCATTCTGGATTATTATGGCCAACGGCTGGATGCAGAACCCTGTGGGCCATTTGATGGGAGACGGCCGGGCCGAACTGGCAAGCTTTATCCAGCTGGTAAGCAACGAATTCGCCTGGCAGCAGTTCATCCATGTCCTGAGCGCCTCCTACGTCCTGAGCGGTTTCTTTGTCCTGGGCATTTCCGCCTGGCACCTGGCCAGGGGGTCCCATGTGGACTTCTTCCGGAAATCATTTCGTATCGCCGCTCCGTTCACCCTGGTCTTCGCCCTTGTGGTGGTCGTCCATGGCCATCACCACGGCTCCACGGTGGCCAAGTATCAGCCGGAAAAGCTGGCGGCCATGGAATCCCACTGGGAGACCCGGACCAATGCCCCGCAGTACCTGCTGGTCATCCCTGACCCGGCCAATGAAGGCAACAGGCTGGAACTGCTACCCATCCCAGGAGGGCTTTCCATGCTGGCCTATCATTCCTTTGATGCCGAGGTAACCGGTCTCAAGGACTTTCCGGAAGAGGACCGCCCTCCTGTCTGGGCGACATTTATGTCTTTTAGAACCATGGTGGCCCTGGGCATGCTCTTTCCCGTGCTGGCTGCCTGGGCCTGGATAAGGCGTAAAGACCCGGCCTCTTCCCCCAGGATGCTCAGGCTTCTGCCCTGGATTATTCCGCTGCCCTACGTAGCTGTCCAGCTGGGCTGGATAGTGGCTGAGATGGGTAGACAACCCTGGATTGTTTACGGAATGATGCGCACCGAAGAGGCCTTTTCGCCGGGTATAACCACCGGACAGGTGGCTGGTTCTCTGGCCGGCTTCTTCGCCATCTACGGACTCCTGGTGGCCCTGTGCATATTCCTGTTGTCCAAATACGGGCGTAAAGGCCCGGCCCCGGCCGAGTCCGGGGAAGAAACCGCAGGGAGCAACTAATGGCCTTTATCAATGAAAAATCAAGTTTCAACTGCATGCTGTGCAGGTTCATAATTAAACTGGAGGTATCCCATGCTTGAGACCACCTGGTTTTTGCTCTGGGGAATATTGTGGGCAGGCTATTTCGCCCTGGACGGATACGATTTCGGCCTGGGCATAAACATGCCCCTGCTGGCTGAAAGCGAGACCGACAAACGGGTTATGTACAACGCGGCCGGACCTTTCTGGGACGGCAACCAGGTCTGGCTGATAACCGCAGGCGGAGTGACCTTTGCCGCATTCCCGGCCACTTATGCGGTCCTGTTCAGCAGCCTGTACACCCCTCTTCTTCTGCTTCTCTTCGCACTCATTTTCAGGGGGGTGTCCTTTGAATTCAGGCGCAAGGTGGACAGTGATTCCTGGAGAAGGTTCTGGGACGGATGCAATGTACTGGGCAGCCTCATCCCGGCCCTGCTCTTCGGAGTGGCCTTTGCCAATATCTTTATGGGCATTCCCCTGAATGCTCAGCAGATAAATGAAGGCAACCTTCTGACCCTTCTGAACCCTTACGGCCTGGCCGGAGGAATACTTTTCGTCCTGCTCTTTTCCATGCACGGCAGCCTGTGGCTGGCTGTCAAGTCCATGGGCGACATGGAAAGAAAAGCTGTTAACCTGGCCAACAGGGTCTGGGGTGCGGTGCTGGTCATGGTGGTCGCTTTTCTGGCCCTGACTGTGATGTACACCAATCTGTTCGACAATTATGCCGCCAACCCGCTTTTGCTGATAATACTGCTCATACCCGTGGCCGGGCTGGTGCTGGTAAAGATGTTTCTGCATCAAAGGGTGTACTGGAAGGCCTGGGCCTCTTCCGCCGCCACCATTATCGGGGTGACCATGTTCGGAGTAATAGGCATGTATCCCAAACTGCTGCCTTCAAGCATTGACCCGGACTTCAGCATGACCATCGCCAACTCCGCCTCCAGCACCCTGACCCTGCAGATTATGCTGGGAGTGGCCCTGGTCTTCTGCCCCCTGGTCATTGCCTACCAGACCTGGGTACATCTCAAATTCAGCCACAAGATAACCGACGAGGACCTGGAGTACGAAGAGGCTTATTAAAATGAAAATTGGGCACTGCCCGCAACCATAACCATTCAGGGGGTCCTCGGTGGTGATTACTGGCACCAGACCTCCCCTGAATGGTTGATTTTTTGTTGACATTATACCATCTGGTAGCATATAAAAAGTTATGGCCTGGTCGGTTCGAGTCAAGAAAAAAGCTGTCAAAAAAGCACGGGAACTGCCAAGGACAGCTAAAGAAAACCTCTTTGCTCTTATGCGGGAAATGGAAGAATCCGGGCCAGTAAGAGGAAACTGGAAAAACTATTCAAAGCTCGGTAAGAACCGGCACCATTGCCATATTAAAGGCGGCCATCCGGCCTATGTGGCCGTTTGGGAAGAAAGTGAAGGAGAGATCAACCTTATTGAGGTAACTTATGCAGGCACTCACGAAGACGCACCCTACTGAGGCCATTGAGCTACGCATCACAGGCCCCAGGGATAAAAAGGATGAAGTGCTTCGCGAAATTAAAAAGCATGGCTATACTGACTCAAGCGACTCCATCCCCTGGAGAGAGCTCTTCCAGGAGTTTGAAAATGAACCCGAATACAGCGTGGCCCTGCGTGGAGCGCGTAACAGGGAAGGACTTACTCAGACAGAACTTTCCAGGCTGACTGGGATTCCCCAGGGGCATATCTCCAAGATGGAGAACGGCAGGATGGAGATAGGCAAGGAACGGGCCAGACGTCTGGCTGAAGTTTTGAACATGGATTACCGGGTCTTTCTTTAAGTTCCTGGGTCCGTATTATTCGAGCAGCTGATTTTGTCCCAGACCCAGGCACTGAAATGGCTAAACAGCTTCAGGAAAACCGCTGGTACAGCCCTGGCCCTGTCCATAGGCCTGAACCTGTGTGCGGGCATCCTGCTCATTGTCCAGGCCGGAGCTCTGGCCTGGAGCGTACACCAGGTGGTTTTTGAAGGCCTGGGACTTGGCCGGGTCATGCCCGCCCTGTGGCTTATACTGGCCCTGGTGCTGGCCAGGGCCATGCTTGTCTGGTACGGATCAAGCCTGGCCGGACAGGCTGCGGCCCGGACCAAGGAAAAAATCCGCCGGCAACTCCTGGAGCACCTGTCCCGGGCCGACCCCTCGGGGTTGACCAGTCATTCCACGGGACAACTGGTACACTTGAGCACCGACGGGGTGGAAGAAGTGGACGGATACTTTTCCGGATATCTGCCCCAGATGGCCCTGGCAGCCATGCTTCCCCCGGCAATCCTGGTCTTTATCCTGCCCCTGGACTGGATATCCGGCCTTATCCTTCTGTTTACCGCCCCCTTTATTCCCTTTTTCATGATTCTCATCGGCCGCCGGGCCCAAAAGCTGAACCAGCAGCAATGGCAAAAAATCACCCGCCTGACCCACAGATTCTTAGACGCCATTCAGGGCCTGACCACCCTCAAGATATTCAATGCCGGCAAAAGAGAGGCCCGGGTGGTGGATGAAATATCTAAGGAATACGGCAAAAGCACTCTGTCTGTTTTGCGGGTTGCATTTTTAAGTGCCCTGATTCTGGAATTCATGGCTACAGTCAGCATAGCCGTGGTGGCGGTGATTATTGGATTCAGACTTCTCTGGGGTGAGATTGATTTTATGGCCGGTTTTTTCATTCTCATCCTGGCCCCGGAGTTCTACCTGCCTCTGCGCAACCTGGGCAGCAGGTTTCATTCCCGGGTCTCGGCCATTGCAGCTGCGGAAAACATGATGCAACTAATGAGTCTTCCCCGGCGCCGGGATAACACCGGAACAACCATCCCCAGCTTCTCCCGGACCAGAATACGCTTTGAAAATGTAAGCTTTGGTTACGCTCAAGACCAAGAGGCCGTGCACAATCTCGATTTTATAACCCCGGCCCCTGGCCTGACCTGCCTCACCGGACCCAGCGGCAGCGGGAAAACTACGGTCCTGCGCCTTGTCCTGGGTCTTGTAACACCCCGGCAGGGCCAAATATATGTCAATGACGCGAACCTGTCGCATCTAAACAATGAAGCCTGGCTCAGGCATGCGGCCTATCTTCCCCAAAAGCCTCACCTGCTTGGCTTGAGCGTTCTGGAAAACATCAGACTGGGCAATGAAAACGCCTCTGCACAAGAGGTGTACCTGGCCGCCCAGAAGGCCGGCATCCACCAGGAGATTCTGGCCCTGCCCCATGGCTATGCAACCGTTCTGGGAGAAGACGGCCAGGACCTGTCCGGAGGCCAGCGCCAGAGGGTGGCCCTGGCCAGGGCCTTTGTCCGCCCCTGCCCCCTGGTGCTGGCTGATGAGCCTGGAGCCGGTCTGGACCGGAAAAACCGGAATATAATTCACGCCGCCCTGCTGGAAATGGCTGAAGAAAGAACAGTTATAATATGCACCCATGACCAGGATGTACTCCCCGGGGCGGACCTGGTAGTACAGCTGAAGGACATGCCCCCCGGGCAGGATATGGTGCAGCGGCCATGAAGGAGCTCGGCAGACTGCTGTCCATTATGCTGCCCCAGTGGAAATGGCTGCTTCTGGGTATGCTTTGCTCCTTAGTCACCCTCCTGGCCAACGCCGCCCTTTTGTCCCTGGCAGCCTGGTTTCTGGCCTGCATGGCCCTGGCCGGTATAACCGGAGTCCCCTTCAACTATCATCTGCCGGCCGGCGGCATCCGCACCCTGGCCATTGTGCGCACCGCGGGCAGGTATGCTGAAAGACTTTTTTCCCATGAAGCCACCTTCAGGCTCCTGGCCCACATGCGGGTCTGGTTTTTCAGCCGCCTGGAGCCCCTGGCCCCGGCCGGTCTGGCCAGCATACACAGTGGTGATGTCTTTTCGCGCATCAAGGCCGACATTGACCACTTAGACCAGTTTTACCTGCGCTTCGTCCTGCCCCTTTGCACTGCGGCTGCGGCCCTGCTGGCTGTATTTTTGTTTGCAGGATGGTTCAGCCCTGCCCTGGCCCTTTATCTTTGCTGTCTGTGGATTCTGGCCGGAGGTGTTTTGCCCCTGGTTCTTCTCAGGCAGGGAATGAGCATCGGCCAGGGACAGGTACAGTCTCTTTCCAGGATGCGCACCCTGGGGGTGGACCTCATCCGGGGCCTGGAAGAACTGGTGGTCCTGGGACAGACCAAGAGTATTCTTGATGAGCTGGATAAGGAAAACAAGATTCAGACCAGTATTCAGGCCAGGTATTCTAAGCTGGAGGCCTGGGCCGAAGGGGGCATGACCCTGTTTGTCGGGCTTTCAGTATGGGGCACCCTCATAATCGTCATCCCCCTGGTGCAGTCAGGAAAAATTTCCGGTGAAAATCTGCCCATGCTGGCGGTACTGGCCCTTCTAAGCTTTGAAGGAGTGCAGCAGCTTCCTTCGGCATTCAAGGCCTGGGGCAGAATCAGGGCCTCAGCCCGGAGGCTTTTCTCCATTATTGACCAGAACCCCCTGGTGCAGGACCCCCCTGAGGCCCTGCCTGCTCCTGAACAGTTCAGCATTGAATTTAGAGAGGTATCTTTTTCCTATCCCGGAAGAAGTAAGCAGGTGTTAAAATCCATGAGCTTTCAGGTCCGCTTTGGTGAAAAAGCAGGCATAACCGGCCCGTCAGGAGCCGGCAAAACCAGTATTTTCAATCTCCTGCTTCGTTTCTACCCCCTGCAGCAGGGACAGATACTTCTAGGCGGACGAAACATCCAGGATTACAGGGCCGAAGACGTGCGCTCCTGGACAGGGGTAGTATCCCAGGATTGTTTTCTGTTCAACTCCAGCATCAGAGAAAACCTGCTCCTGGCAAGCCCCCATGCCCGGGACAAAGACCTGTGGCAGGCCCTGGCCCGGGCCAGGCTGGAAGATTTTGTCACTTCTCTGCCGGACAGCTTAGATACCCGGGTGGGGCAGGCGGGACTCAGGCTTTCCGGGGGTCAGGCCAGGCGGCTGTGCATCGCCCGGACACTGCTTAAGGATACGCCCATACTTCTGCTGGATGAACCTACAGAAGGCCTGGACAAAGATACTGAAGCAGCCCTCTGGGACACCCTGCAGGAGGTCATGGCCCAAAAGACGGTCATCCTCATCACCCACCGCAGCATGGGCCTGGAATACATGGACCGGGTCATCAGCATGGACTGACGCTCAAGACGGAATCAAGGAACCTCTGCCTTATTTACTGCCTGGATGTACTTTATAAGTCACCTTTCACCCGGCATCCTGGATGCGGGAGCACATCTTTTCCCAGTGCGAGCCTCTCCAGTAAATACGCTCACAGCCGGGACAGATTTCAAAGTAATCAAAGTATTTTCTGGTTCTGGGTTTCAAACGTTGAATTATTTCGGACTTGGGCACCGGTTCAAGAACCTGGTTGCATCTAAGGCACCTGGAAAAACTACAGGTAAGATCCAGGCCGTAAATACGGGCCACCTCCCTTAGCTGGTCATCAGGATTACAGGCGCGTATCAATCGTCCGTGCATTATCTCTCTGCGTTTCAAGAGCCCTCTGTCTCTGGACAGTACAATGCGGCGCTCCCGGGCAGCCAGAACAGCCACTTGCCGGTCACTGTAGCTGTTGTCCCACAAGGTATCCTGCCCCAGCATGCGCAAAAGCATGGCCAGCTTGCCCACATTGACATCAGCTATAAACCTGGTTTCCGGCCAGGCCTCGGGGCGAAGCCTGGTGGAACTGGCCACATCCACAGGAGCCTCTACCGACCGGACCACAATCTTTTCACCTGGAGAGGGAATATGATCAAAACCGGCCTCTCGCTCATCCGCGATAATTTCTCCCACCTCTGTATGCGGTACCCCCAGTGCTTCAATAATATCCTTGATGGAAGCCCTTCTTTGGAGTACATATTCAAGAGGATATTTAAGCCCGAAGTGCTCCCGCAGTTCGCGGTGAAAATAAAATGTGATGTACTTCATTGCCCTGAGTAAATAAATGGATTGTAATTTTTCACCACCTGCTAAAGCTGGACAATCCAAGCGTCTACTTGCAGATCCATGGTCCGGGGGCTTTGCAAACAGGGCGTAAACTGTCTGAACGACGTAGGAAGCGTTAATCAAAACCGTCAAACACCGAATTTGATTCAAGGCGTGTTATTAAAAATATACTGGCTTTCAATACCGTGTATAGGTTTTGATTTACGCTTCCTTGGAGAGAGTTTTTACGTCCTGTTTGCAAAGTTCCCGGACCATGGTGAAAAATGGCATAATATTACATGAGGAGGTAAATCATGGATTCCATAGGGGTCAAGAGTACCAAAAGAGAACAGTTTCTGGACATTACCCGGGAAGTACAGGAGTACCTTTCATCCAACAAAATGAACAGCGGGGTACTGACCCTTTACTGTTCGCACACCACAGCAGGCCTGACCATAAACGAAGGAGCGGACCCCTCAGTGGTCCGGGATATCCTGGTCAATCTGGAAAGGCTTATCCCCCGCAACGGGGATTACCAGCATATGGAGGGCAACAGCGACGCCCATATCAAAAGCAGCCTCATGGGACCATCACTACAGCTCATTGTGGACAACGGCAGGCTCATGCTGGGCACCTGGCAGAAGATATTCTTTACCGAATTCGACGGTCCCAGATCCAGAAAGGTCTGGCTCAAGTGGACTACTGGATAGCCCCGAGTCTGGAAAGCCACTTATCAAAACTTTCCTGAGCCCTCTGGGCATGCAGCTCCTTGCGCCTGGCCTTTTTGGCCCGGGCCTTCAGCGGCGGGAACAGCCCGAAATGAATATTGCTGGGCTGAAAATACCTGGCATCGCTTTGCAGATGATTCATGAGTGCACCCAGGGCTGTGTCCCTGGGTGGGGCGGGTGGATCGATCCCTCTTGCTTCAAGCCCCAGACGCAGACCCAGCCATAGTCCGCAGGCGGCTGATTCCAGGTATCCTTCCACCCCGCTTATTTGCCCGGCCAGGTAAACTCCGGGTCTGGCCTTAAGTTCCAGATTCCGGGTCAATACCTGGGGAGCATTGACAAAAGTATTTCTGTGCATGCTGCCCAGGCGCAGAAACTCGGCATTTTCCAGACCGGGTATCATGCTAAAGACCCTTTTTTGCTCCCCAAGCTTCAGCCTGGTCTGAAATCCCACCAGATTGAAGGCGGTCTTCTCTAAGTTTTCCGCCCGCAACTGCACCACGGCAAATGGCTGCTCCCCAGTTCTTGGATTCACCAGGCCCACGGGCTTCAGCGGACCAAAGGCCATGGTCAACTCGCCCTTTTCAGCCATGGCCTCGATGGGCATGCACCCCTGGAAATGCTTCTCCTCTTCAAAATCCCGGGCCGGGACTTTTTCCGCACTGACAAGTTCATGGTAAAACCGGTAATACTCCTCTTCACTCATGGGGCAGTTGAGATAATCGTCGTCTTCAGGCCGGTACCTGGAGCCCCAGAAAGCTTTGTCGTAATCAATGGATTCCGCGCTGACTATGGGGGCTATGGCGTCATAAAAATACAGGTCCTGGGCCCCGATAACCCGGAACAGACTCTGGGCCAGAGGATCGCTTATAAGCGGACCGGCTGAGAGAATCACTGCATCAAATCCCTGGAGCTCTGGGTCGTCCAGGTCCTGGATTTCCCGTCTATGCACCCGGATAAACTCATGCTCCTCCACCCTGCTGGTCAAGTGCTGTGCAAATCTGTCCCGGTCCACGGCCAGGGCCTTGCCTGCAGGCACCCGGTGCATGAGAGCCGCTTCCATGACTAAGCTGCCCAGCCTGTGCATCTCCTGCTGCAAAAGCCCCACTCCGGTCACTGGCTCCATGGAGCGAAATGAATTGGAACAGACCAGCTCGCCCAGGCTCTGGCTTTCGTGGGCCGGGGAATACTTTTGCGGCTTCATCTCGAAGATGGTCACCCATACCCCCTGACGGGCCAGCTG
The DNA here is from genome assembly GCF_003838035.1 of Desulfonatronospira sp. MSAO_Bac3. Classification (NCBI taxonomy): domain Bacteria; kingdom Pseudomonadati; phylum Thermodesulfobacteriota; class Desulfovibrionia; order Desulfovibrionales; family Desulfonatronovibrionaceae; genus Desulfonatronospira; species Desulfonatronospira sp. MSAO_Bac3. The sequence goes on from NZ_QYZY01000349.1 coordinate 30,018, forward strand.
CAGAGCAGCCTCACATCCGGCCAGCCCCCCACCGATTATGGCAATGCTTTGATTCATATGGAAAGTTTTTCAGATTTGAGGATATAGGCCACGATTATACCCACAATAAACCCGGCTGCCAGATTGGTGGCCAGGGTGATGCCCACAATGGTGAAGACCACGAAAAATTCCTTGCGCTCCTTTAAATCCATTATGGTCAGGGCCAGTTGACTGCCTGCAAAAACAAGCAGCACTCCCAGCACGGCCATGGGGATGAGATAGAGAATGCCCAGGATGTTCACCCCGAGCAACACAGCCAGGAAAATGAATATGGCCCCAATGATCACGTTGGAGCCCGGGGTCCTGGCTCCGAAGCGGTAATGGGCGGCCAGTCCCCCGGCCCCGTGACAAAGAGGCATACCCCCCACGAAAAAGGAAAAGAAATTGGCCAGGGCCATGGTGATGCAGTTGGCCTTATAGGTAGCCCTGTGGGCGGCCTCTCCGAAATACTGCCTGGATAGATCCACGTTGGCGATGACCGCATTGCCCAGGGTCATGGGCAGCTGCGGCAGGACCAGCACCAGCAGGGCAAAGGAGAAGTCCACACCCGAAGGAAACCCGAAAGGCATGAACTCCGGCAGATTGAAACCTGGCGACACCTGGGACAGCCCCTCCCGGGTGCCCAGCAAAAGACCCACCAGCATGCCCCCCA
>NZ_QYZY01000350.1:0-22983 GCF_003838035.1 Desulfonatronospira sp. MSAO_Bac3
ACAGTCTGCCCGCACCCATTTCCGCCAGAGCTTTGCGGATATCGCTCTGAAAAAGGATAATCACCACAAGAAACAGGGAACCCAGAAAATTGGTCAGCATGCCGTGCAGGGTATACAACCCGAACTCATCCGCCACATAATAAACGACCATGAGAATAAGAAGACCGTAAACCACGGAAACTGCCCTGGTACCTTTCAGAAACAGCATTACCCTGTAAGCGATGTAGGCCACCACCGCTATATCCACCAAGTCACGCCAGCCGATCTGAACAACACCCAGGTCTAGGAGCATATATTTTCTACGATTTTCAAAGTGGTTACGCTATCCGAAACATCATGCACCCTGTGTATGCCTACCTGCTTGGCGGCCATGAGTGCCGTCCCCACCTGGGTGGGCATCCCTCTACCTTCAAGCTCCACCTCCAGCAGGCCGCTCCAGAGGGACTTATAGGACAGACCCACATACAGAGGGCGGCCCAGGATGTGAAAGCATTCCATATTTCTCATTATTTCCAGGTTGTGCTCTAAGTTCTTTCCAAAGCCGATCCCGGGGTCAAGGACGATGTGGCTTTCAGGAATCCCGGCCTGCACCAGCCTGGCAAGGTGGGTTTCAAAAAAGGACAGAATTTCCCGGGTTACATCCCGGTACCGCGGATCTGTCTGCATGCTCTCGGGACGGTCCAGGGTATGCATCAACACATAGCCCGGCTTGTATTGCACCAGAACGTCCAGCAGCTGTGGATCAAAACGGCAGGCTGAAATATCGTTTATGATACACGCCCCGGCCTCCAGACACCTGGCAGCGACACTTGCCTTGTAGGTATCAACTGAAATGGTGGCTTCAGGGCGGGCCTTTAAAATTTTCTGCAGGACCGGCATGACCCTGTCCATTTCCGTGTCAGCCTCAACCCGCTCGGAAAAGGGCCTGGTGCTCTCTCCGCCCAGATCCAGGATATGCGCCCCCTGGCTGAGCAGTTCCAGTCCGTGATGCGCAGCAGCCTCCAGTGAATAATGTCTTCCACCATCGTAAAAGGAATCCGGAGTAATATTCACCACACCTGCAATCAAAAAAGGGGCGGGGCCAATCACCCCGCCCCCTCTTACAGACCATCTTACCATGTTTTAGCACCCTGGCTGAATGTAATATGGTTGACAATCAGGCTTCTGCATCCGGAAAATAAAGATTTGCCGGATGAAGAAGCCATTCAAGACTCTATCTTGAAACCTGAATCTTCATCCTGGTCTGCGGCGCTGTCCCTTTCACTGTCACCTTTATCGCCACCGTCGTCGGACTCCTTACTGTCTCCGGACTTGCTTTGATCCTTCTTGAGCTCCTCTTCTATGGGAGGCAGATCCTCGCCCTGCATGAGTTTATCCACTTCCTTACCTGAAATGGTTTCTCTGTCCAGAAGAGCTTCTGAAATGCGGTGCAGGGAGTCCATATTTTCCTTGAGAAGCATCTTGGCCCGGTCATATCCGTCCTGGACTATCCTTTTCACCTCGGCATCGATGAGCTTGGCCGTATCCTCGCTGTATTCCTTGTGCTGGACAAACTCCCGGCCCAGAAAAACCTCGTCTCCCTTGCCCCCGAAGGAAAGCGGCCCCAGGGTCTCGCTCATGCCCCACTCACAGACCATCTTCCTGGCCATCTTCGAGGCCCTCTCAATATCATTGCCCGCGCCGGTGGTCATCTGGTTGAAGACCAGTTCCTCGGCCACCCGTCCTCCCAGAAGAACAGAAAGGTTGTTTTCTAAGTAGGTCTTGGAGTAGTTGTGCCGCTCATCCTCGGGAAGCTGCATGGTCACACCCAGTGCGCGTCCCCTGGGAATAATGGAAACCTTGTGAATGGGGTCGGTCCCGGGCAGAAGCTTGGCCACCAGTGTATGACCGGCCTCATGATATGCCGTGGTCTTCTTCTCTTCATCGCTTAAGATTATGCTCCTTCTTTCCTTGCCCATGAGCACCTTGTCCTTGGCCTCCTCGAAATCCTCCATGCCCACCTGTTCCTTGCTCTTTTTTGCCGCCTGCAAAGCCGCCTCGTTGACTAAGTTTTCCAGGTCGGCCCCGGAAAATCCCGGGGTTCCCCGGGCAATGACTTCCATATCCACTCCGGTAGCCAGCGGAGTTCTGCGGCTGTGCACTTCCAGAATATGCTTACGCCCGGCCAGGTCGGGATTGGGCACCACCACCTGCCTGTCGAAACGCCCGGGTCTTAGAAGCGCTGGATCCAGCACGTCCGGACGGTTGGTGGCGGCGATTAGTATAACCCCTTCGTTGGACTCGAAGCCGTCCATCTCGACCAGAAGCTGGTTCAGAGTCTGTTCGCGCTCGTCGTGTCCACCGCCAAGGCCGGCACCTCTCTGGCGGCCAACGGCATCAATTTCGTCGATAAATATCAGGCAGGGGGCATTTTTCTTGCCCTGCACAAAAAGATCCCGCACCCTGGAGGCTCCCACGCCCACAAACATTTCCACAAAGTCCGAACCGGAAATGGAAAAGAAGGGAACTCCGGCCTCACCGGCCACCGCTCTGGCCAGCAGGGTTTTGCCAGTCCCAGGGGAACCCACCAGGAGCACTCCCTTGGGAATACGCCCGCCCAGGCGGGTGAATTTCTTGGGGTCGCTTAGAAAGTCCACCACCTCGGTGAGTTCGTCCTTGGCCTCGTCCACCCCGGCCACGTCGGAAAAAGTCACCTTGCTGTCTTCCTGGGCCACCAGCTTGGCCTTGGACTTGCCGAAGGACATGGCCTTGCCTCCACCACCCTGCATCTGGCGCATGAAGAAGATCCAGACCGCTATGAGCAGCAGGATGGGAAACCAGGAAATAAACACGGTCATGAGCATGGACCTTTCTTCCTCAGGCTCGGCCTCCACCTGGACGTTGTTTCTTAGAAGCATGTCCACGAAATTGGGATCCTCTGGATGAAAGGATATAAATCTCTGTTCGTCGAAAGTGACCCCGGAGACCTCCTGCCCCTTTATCTTGACCGCCATGACCTCGCCCTGCTCAATTTTGTTCAGAAGCTCGGTATATGTTAACTTTTCCTGTTGTTCCTGGGGCTGGTTGAACATGTTGAAAAGCATGATCAACACAATTGATATGGTCGCCCAGAGCAACAGATTCTTGGAAAAAGTGTTCAATATATTCCCTCCGAAAAAAGGACCAGTTTTTAACCCTTGCCTAATCCCGTAATGATTGTTAGTTATCTGTCTGCGGAAGCGTTACGTCACCGGTGTGGCGCCTGGACTTCAAATCCAGTGGAACGGTTAACCCCGTTCGGTAGGTTCGACTCCTATACGCTTCCGCCATTTTTTCTATCCATCCACCCTTTGATATCCCTTATCTGCTCATCCACCGAATCCGGCCCGGTGCCTCCGGGAGTCACTCTGCGTTTTACAGCCTGCTGATAATCCAGGACATGGTAAACATCGCTGTCAACAATTTCGGAGAAAGAACGGAAAGTATCCAGGTCAATATCTTCAAGTCCCAGGCCCTTTTCTTCTGCAAAGGCCACCAGCCGTCCTGTAATATGATGCGCCTGCCTGAAGGGCATGCCCCTGGCAACCAGGTAATCCGCCAGTTCGGTGGCATTGAGGTAGCCATCTTTTAAGGCCCCAAACATCCTCTCCCGGTCAAATTCCGTTTGCGCAATCATCCCGGCCATGACCCGCAGAGATGAGCTCACACTCCTGTGGGCCTCGATAAAAGGCTCCTTGTCCTCCTGCATGTCGCGATTGTAGGTAAGGGGAAGGGCCTTCATGGTGGTCAGAAGGGCCATGAGGCGGCCATAAACGCCGCCGGTCTTGCCCCGGACAAGCTCAGCCACATCCGGGTTCTTCTTCTGGGGCATTATGGAAGAACCAGTGGAATATGCGTCCGGAAGTATTATAAATCCGAAACCCGGGTTTGACCAGAGGATAATTTCCTCTCCGAGACGGCTTAAATGCATCATTATCATGGAAGCAATAAAAAGCCCCTCCAGCACAAAATCCCTGTCACTGACCGCATCCATGCTGTTTTTAAATACATATTCAAAGCCCACATGTTCGGCCACCTGCTCCGGCTGCAAAGGATAGGTTGTCCCGGCCAGGGCTGCAGCCCCGAGAGGAGAGACTTTTACCCGGGGCAGGGCATCTTCTATTCGCTCGTGGTCTCTCATGAACATCCGGGCATAGGCCAGCAGGTGCTGGGCCAGACATACCGGCTGGGCCGGCTGCAGGTGAGTATAACCCGGAATCAGGGTGTCCCTGTGGGCTTGTGCCTGCCGGGTGAGGGCCTGGATAAGCTCTTTTAAGACCTGCTGCCATTCCTGCAGGGCAGCTGCAGTATAGAGCCTGAAATCCAGGGCCACCTGGTCGTTGCGGCTGCGCCCGGTATGCAGCTTCTGTCCCGGAGCGCCTATGAGGTCTGTCAGGCGCTTTTCAATATTCATGTGCACGTCTTCCAGACCGGGATCCCAGGTGAATTCATCCTGCTCCAGCTCATTTTCAATGCGGTCCAGACCCGAAAGAATCTGTTGCAGCTCATCTTCTGAGATTATCCCGGCATGGGCCAGCATGCGGGCATGGGCCCTGGAACCCTCCAGGTCATGCAGGGCCAGGAAGCGATCAAAATCCAGAGACTGGGTAAAATCTTCCACCAGCGAGGAGGTAGCAGAGGTGAACCTTCCCCCCCAAAGCTTTTGTTTTTCTTGTCCTTTCATTGTCCTGTTTTTACAGCACGCGATATAAGCTGTGCCCTTGCCGGTATTGCAGAATAAGCGGCCCTTTTCATTTCCTGACTTTATTAACGGACATAAGCCTTAAACCCTGCAGGCGGATAAAACCGGCCGCGTCCTGCTGGTTGTACACCTGGTCCGCCTCAAAGGTGGCCAGTTCAGGGTTGTACAGGGACAAGGACGAGCGTCTGCCTAAGGGGTATATTCCGCCCTTGTAGAGCTTGAGGCGAACTTCTCCGGTGACGTTTTCCTGGATTTTGTCCATCATGGCCTGCATGGCCTCCCGCTCCGGAGAAAACCAGAAACCGTTGTATACCAGGCGGGCATAACCCGGAACCATTTCATTGCGTGCGTGCAGGCTTTCCCTGTCCAGGCACAGGCCCTCCAGGTCCCGGTGGGCGGCATAAAGGATCGTCCCCCCGGGAGTTTCGTAGACACCTCTGGACTTCATACCGATAAAACGGTTCTCCACCATATCCAGACGCCCGATGCCATGTCTGCCCCCAAGGGTAATGAGCCTCTTGAAAAGCTGCACCGGGTCCATTTCTGCACCGTTGATGCTCACCGGATTACCTTTTTCAAACCCCAGGGTAATAACCTCGGGCTCATCCGGTGCCTGTTCTGGGGGCACAGCCAGGTGATAGCTTCCCTTTTCGGGTTCCAGCCAGGGGTCTTCCAGTTCCGAGCCCTCAAAGGAAAGGTGCAGGAGATTACGGTCGCAACTGTACATTTTCTCCTGGCTTACAGGCACAGGTATATTGTTTTGTCTGGCGAACTCCAGAAGTTCGGTCCTGGAATGCAGATCCCACTCCCTCCAGGGGGCTATTATACGCAGAGACGGTGCCAGAGCCATGGTGGAGAGTTCGAAGCGCACCTGGTCATTACCTTTTCCCGTGGCCCCGTGGGCCACGGCCTGGGCGCCTTCAGCAAGGGCTATTTCCGCCATGCGCTTGGCGATTAGAGGCCTTGCAATGGAAGTGCCCAGCAGGTATCTGCCCTCGTAAACAGCAGCCGCCCTGAACATGGGCTGGATGAAATCTGTTACAAACTCCTGCTGCAGGTCTTCGATATAGGCCTTGGAGGCACCCGTGGACAACGCCTTCTTTTCCAGACCATCCAGTTCTTCCTCCTGGCCCAGGTCGGCGGTAAAAGCAATTACTTCGCAGTCATACGTCTTCTGGATCCATTTTAGTATAACCGAGGTGTCCAGCCCCCCGGAATAGGCCAGGACTACCTTGTCAATCCCGCTCATGAAATTCCCCGTTGCTTTGTATTTTAAGAATGTAATTTATCCCCGATCTAGAATCCTTCAATCCCAAAATCCCAAAATCCCTACCCATATATCCACTCCAGGATAGCCTTTTGCATATGCAGCCTGTTTTCCGCCTGGTCCCAGACAATGGAGCGCTCCCCTTCCATGACCGCATCTGTAATCTCCTCTCCCCTGTGGGCAGGCAGGCAATGCAGCACCCTGGCCTCGGGATGGGCTGCTTCCAGGATTCTGTCGTCTACGCGAAAACCTGCAAAGGCATCGGCCCGGGATTTCTTTTCTTCTTCCTGGCCCATGGAAGCCCAGACATCGGTATTGATATAATGCGCCTCCCGGACCGCCTCCAGGGGATCATGGGTAAAATTAATATTCGCCCCCAGGTCCTTTGCCTCCTGCAGAATATCCGCCCTGGGCTCAAAACCCCGGGGAACCGCAATGTTCAGCCGGAAAGGAAAATGGACCGCTGCATTTATCCAGGAATGGGACATGTTGTTGCCGTCTCCCACCCAGGCGATATTCAGGGCTTCAAACTCCGGAGTCCGCTCAAAAATGGTCAACAGGTCGCTCATGACCTGACAGGGATGAAAATCGTCAGATAAGGCATTAATAACCGGTACGCTGCCGTGCCTGGCCAGTTCAACCAGCTTGTCCTGGCCGAATGTGCGCACAACCATGCCCTGGGCATACCTGGAGAGCACCCTGGCCGTGTCCCGCAGGGGTTCGCTCCGGCCAAGCTGTGACTCTGCCGGGGTCATGAATACATGATGCCCCCCCAGGTGATTGATGCTCACCTCAAAGGAGACCTTGGTCCGGGTGGAGGCCTTTTCAAATATGAGGATCACTGTCTTGCCTTCCAGCAGGTTGGAACGGAAATCCTCGGCCTTCATCCAGTGAGCTCTTTCTACCAGTTCATGCGCCTCTTCCCGTGTCAGGTCCCGGATGCTTAAAAAATCCTTTTTCATATCCCTATCTTCCTGGAGAATTATATAGCAGGCCTCAAAAAACCAAAAAATCCCGAATCCTCGCCTGAAAAGCACCCTTGAGGGGCGTAAAAAAAGGCATGCAGATACGGGGTAAAAGAGTAACTTTGCCTCATCAGCCCCGAGATGTAAAGATTTAATAGCCTGGAACAGACCCTGACAAGGATAAAAAGTCAGACCCGCTTTGGAAATACTGTTTAAAAAGTCAAAAACAGGCTGCAGCCTCAAAATAATCCCTGCAAGTGACTGGCGCGCGGCACTCTGTCCTGCACCTGACTGGAATTATTCAGTAATTGAGTTGAATTGACTGGCACCGTGAAGCAAGTGCAGGAAAAAGACTTTTTGCAGGTGCATCAGTGAAGCCTGTTTGCCAAGACGGTTTTTTTTTGTTAGATTTTACCGGTCAATTACGTAACCGCCCGGAACATAAGCAAAAGCTATTTTTTCCAAACAATTACGGAGCAAACCATGGTAAACAACCTCTACAACCTCATAATCAGCGACGTCACCAGACTATGCTACAAAAACTGCATGAATTACTATCCAGACAACTCGGTCATTCTGGATGTGGGCATAGGCAACGGGGTGATGCTCAAAAAAAATCACGAACTCATCAAAAAGAAAAACCTGCAAATAACCGGCCTGGACATTAATAAGTACTACCTGGAGCACTGCAGAAAACTCATTAACGCATACGACCTTCAGGACCAGGTCCAGGTCCTGCACCAGTCCGTAACCACGTACGATCCCCCCCATGAGGGATACTTTGACTATGTTTTTTTCGGGATGAGCTTCATGCTCATGGAAGATCAGAAAGCAGTCCTGGACAGGGCCAAAAAGTGGGTCAAGCCCGACGGAGAGGTCATATTCTTTCAGACCATGTTCAAAAACAGGTCCAAATTCATGGAATTCGTCAAACCCAGACTCAAATTTATCACCACGGTTGACTTTGGCAAGGTCACCTATGAAAACGATTTCTATGCTTTGCTCAATGAAGAAAACCTCTCCCCGTGCAAAGACATGCTGCTCAAGAAAAACGTCTTCAAGGGGGAATGCCGCATGATAGTCACCCAGCCCGAACAGAGCGTGGGCAGTTAAAGGCTGAAAACCAGCTAAACAGGGCGCATCCAGCTGCAAGAACATTAGTCTTTATAACTGGCCGGAAAAATATCCACTTCAAAAGGGGACGAAAGGTTATCGCCCCCTTTTTTATTCGTCTCAGTGCAGCCTGATGGCCTGCAAAAAGCCATGTGGCAGGCCCATCAGGCTACAGTTATCTTATCGTCCAGATAGACGTCCTGGATGAGATTTAAGAGTTTTGCCCCTTCATCCATGGGCCTTTGAAAGGCTTTCCGACCGCTGATGAGCCCCATTCCTCCGGCCCGCTTGTTTATAACCGCTGTGCGTACAGCTTCGCCGTAGTCGTTTTTGCCGGAGGCCCCTCCGGAATTAATCAGCCCGGCCCGGCCCATGTAGCAGTTGGCCACCTGGTAACGGGTCAGGTCTATGGGGTGATCCGTGGTCAGGTCACTGTAAATACGTTCATCCAGCTTGCCATAAGAAGAATCCCCGGTATTCAGGGCCTTGTAGCCGCCATTCACCTCAGGCAGCTTCTGCTTGATTATGTCCGCCTGCAGGGTGACTCCCAGGTGATTGGCCTGCCCGGTGAGATCTGCTGCCACGTGATAGTCCACGCCTCCTGTCTTGAAGGCACTGTTTCGCATATAGCACCAAAGAATCGTGGCCATACCCAGCTCATGAGCATAGGCAAAGGCCCTGGCTACTTCCACGATCTGGCGGTCCGAATTGTCCGCCCCGAAATATATGGTCGCCCCCACCGCGGCGGCCCCCATGTCGCTGGCCTGGTCAATGGTTCCGAACATGATCTGATCAAAGGTGTTGGGATAGGTTAGCAGCTCGTTGTGGTTGATCTTGACCACAAAGGGTATTTTGTGGGCATACTTGCGCGCCACCGCCCCCAGCACCCCGAAGGTGGAGACCACGGCGTTGCATCCGCCTTCCATGGCCAGCTTTACAATATTTTCCGGATCAAAATATGCAGGGTTTTTGGCAAAGGATGCCCCGCCGGAATGTTCCACCCCCTGATCCACGGGCAGGATGGACATATATCCTGTGCCACCCAGACGCCCATGGCTGAAAAGGCGCTCCAGGTTAACCAGCACCCGGTTATTCCTGTCGGAGAGGGCATACACTTTATCCACAAAGTCCACCCCGGGCAGGCAGAGCTGATCCCTGGCAATGGTCCGGCATTGATGGTTCAGCAGAAATTCCGCTTCGTCTCCCAGCATCTCGGTTAATTCACTATGATTATGGGCCATAACAGTTCCTCCTGAGGAATATGTAACAGTTTAAAATTTTGCAGCCACCCGGCTTTAACAGCCAAGACTAAACCGCCTCTACCTGGTAAACCTCCCTGTCCTGGTACTCGGACTGTTTGCCCCTGTTCCACAGCTTTACCGGGCGGTAATAGCCCACTACCCTGGTATAGACTTCTGCTTCCCGGCTGCAGTGCGGGCACAGCTCATGCTCGCCCGGGAGGTATCCGTGGTCTTTGCATACTGAAAAAGTCGGGGTGATGGATATGTATGGAACTTTAGTCATGGTCATGGCCTTGACAATGAAATTTTTCAGGGCATCCAGATCTGAGACCGCCTCCCCCAGAAAGGTATGAAAAACTGTGCCCCCGGTATAAAGGGGCTGCAGGCCGTCCTGGTGCTCCAAAGCCCTGAATACGTCCCGGGTGGCTCCCACCGGCAGGGTTGTGGAGTTGGTATAGTACGGTGTGCCGTTGCCCGAGGCGTAAATCTGTCCGTACAATGTCTTGTCGGTCTTGGCCAGACGGTAGCTGGTACCCTCGGCCGGAGTGGCCTCCAGATTGTACAGATTTCCGGTTTTTTCCTGATAATCCCTGGTCAGGTCCCGAAGGTGATTGAGCACTCTCTGCATCAGCCTGGTGCCGGCATCACTTTCTATACCCTTGCCCAAAAGATTGATGCAGGCCTCGTGTCCGCCGATAAGGCCGATGGTGCTGAAGTGGTTGGTCAGGCCGTTTTTAAGGTACCTTCTGGAAAAAGGAAAAAGACCTCGCTCCATATTATCCTGGATGAGCTTTCTTTTGAATTCTAAGGAATCTCGGGCCAGCCCGGCATATTCAGTAATGATGTCCAGGAAGTCCTCCTCCCCCTGGGCCAGAAAGGCCAGCTTGGGCAGGTTCAGGGTGACCACCCCTATGGATCCGGTAAGATCCCCGGCCCCGAAAAGCCCGCCGGTGCGTTTTTTTAACTCGCGCAGGTCCATCTGCAGACGGCAGCACATGGAGCGCACATCTTCCGGGCTTAGATCGGAATTTATAAAGTTTTGAAAATAGGGAGCCCCGTACTTGGCTGTTAGCTCCAGAAGAAGCCTGCCCACACTGCTGTCCCAGGGAAAATCGGAAGTGACATTGTACGTGGGTATGGGAAAAGAAAAAATGCGGTCGTGATAATCACCTTCAAGCATGACCTCCAGAAAGGCCCGGTTGATCATTTCCATTTCCGGCTCAAAGTCCCCGTAGGCATCATCGGTTATCCTGCCCCCGATGATGGCTCCTTCTCCTGCAATGTGCTTTGGCGGGACCAGGTCAAAGGTCAGGTTGGTAAAAGGACTCTGACCGCCCCACCTGGATGTGGTATTCAGGTTGAAAACAAATTTCTGCATGGCCTGTTTTACCTCGTGGTAATTCAGGCCGTCATGACGGATAAAGGGGGCCAGATAGGTATCCACGTTATTGAAGGCCTGGGCCCCGGCCCATTCGTTCTGCAGAGTCCCCAGAAAATTTACCATCTGCCCCAGTGCGGAATCAAAATGCTTGGCCGGCCCTGAGGAGCACTTGCCCTCTAAGTTGAAGCCCTCCAGCAAGAGATCGCGCAGGCTCCATCCTGCGCAGTACCCGGCCAGTCCAAAGGACAGGTCGTGGATGTGAAAATAGGCATGCTCATGGGCCATGCGCACTTCTTCCGGATACTTTTCCAGGGCGTAGCGGGCCTGGACCGAACCTGAGAGATGCAGCATGAGTCCCTGGAAAGAATGGGTCATATTGGCGTTTTCATTGACCCTCCAGTCGGACTTGTACACGTAGGAATCAATGATCTCCCCGATATTCAGATAGGCCTGATCCTGGCAGCGCAGTTCCCTTCTCTTCTCGCGGTAGATGATGTACTTCTTGGCCGCGTCATAAAGCCTGGACTCCATAAGCACCATTTCCACCATGTCCTGGACGGTCTCCTGCTCCGGAATATCCTCGTGCAGCTTGCCCTCCACCTTGCGGGCCAGCCTGGAAGCCAGCAAAGGGTCCTTGATTCCGCTGGCCTTGAGGGCCTTTAAAATGGCATGGGCAATCCGGTCCGTGGACCAGGATTCCATACAACCGTCTCTTTTCTTGATCTGTTTGGGCATATTAGTGTCCTTTTTACTGGTTTGCTGTTATTCTGGACGGCCGGTAATCCTGAACTTTGAGCTCGAACCCGGGCGGCAGCCAGGCTTTTACGTTTTCAATGTCCGGATCACTTAAACCAGGCACCCGGGTGATCCTGAACATGAACCTCTCCGGGCTATCTGCAGCAAGCTCCAGAATCTGCCCCAGACAATCCCTGGCCTGCCCGGGAGCGGCCCGATCACCGGTAAGCCCCGGATACATATGCCACGGCCCCTTGATATCCACTGCTATCATTTTTATTGAGCTATGCTCAAGAGCTAGTTTTACACAATCCGGGCTGAGTCCGTTGGTGTCCAGTTTAATGGGAATGTTCAGGCTGGACAGATCATGCAGCAAAGAATCAAAACCTGGCAGAATGGTGACTTCACCGCCGGTCAGCACCAGCCCTTCCAGCCAGTTGCGGTTGCGCTGCACCTGCTCCAGCACTCCCAGGCAGTCCAGGACCGGAAAACTTTCCGGGTGCCAGGCAAAAGAAGCATTGTGGCAGGTGGGACAGCGCAGATTGCAGCCCCCGAAAAAAAGAACCGCGCTTATCCGTCCCGGCCAGTCGCAGAGGCTGAAGGGCTCATATCCCTTGAGCATGTCCCAGGCACTATAGTCTAAATCCTGCATGATATATTGCTCCGCCGGATAAAAGCACCGGAGCCCGTGGATCTTTACCCGCTGTCCTCGCAGGGGAAAAAGTTGATGGATAAGACTTCAGGCAGGTCTTCTGGCTCGCCCCTTCCTTTGTCGGCCTTCCCAACCCCGCACTTACTTTTTTCAAAAAAGTAGCACTACAGCGAAACTTATAAAATTTTATAACCTGCCTCACGGAGGTCAAAAAATAAGTTTCTCTTACTTTTTTGAAAAAAGTAAGTGCGGGGTTAGTGACCCAGATACGACAAAAAGATTTACAGGGCTCACAGCGGCGGGACCGCCCCGGACTTGCACCGGAGTTCCCTTTTAAGGCCTGACGGCCGCCTGAAGCAGACTGTAAAGAATTTCAGAGTATTATTATCAAATAAGAACCGACACAATAACACCGGTGCCCAGGGAGTTCAACAGTAAAAATCAGCAAAACAATAAAGACTTACTTTCAAGCTGCCTGCAAAGACTTGCCCCATCCCCTGAATTCGTTATATCAGAACATATGAGCGGCAAAACAACAAAAGATGAACCCTGGGAAGGCTTTACCAAGGCCATACTTGAAAGCATATCCGACGGCGTCTTTACAGTAAACCGGGAGTGGATGATCACCTCCTTCAACCGGGCCGCGGAGCAGATTACCGGCATTTCCAGAGACCAGGCCCTGGGCCGGCCCTGCTGGGAAGTGCTCAGATCCAGCATGTGCCAGTCCCAGTGCGCTCTGGGATATACCCTTGAGTCAGGAAAACCAGTCATCGGCAAAGCCTGCTATATCATAGACTCCCAGGGTGGACGCATCCCCATAAGCGTATCCACTGCCATGCTTCGCAACTCCAGGGGCGAACTGGTGGGAGGAGCCGAGACCTTTCGCGACCTGAGCGAAGTGGAGAGATTACGTCTGGAACTCAAGGGTGGTCTGTCCACCGGCAATCTCGTAAGCCACAGCCCGGCCATGCAGAAGGTACTGCAGATCATCCCGGCGGTGGCCGCAAGCTCCAGCACGGTGCTCATCCTGGGGGAGACCGGCACTGGAAAAGAACTGGCAGCAAAAACCATTCATTCCTTAGGGTCCAAAAAGGACGCTCCTTTTGTGCCCGTAAACTGCGGTGCACTGCCTGACACCCTTCTGGAGTCCGAGCTCTTCGGATACAAGGCCGGAGCTTTTACTGGTGCAGAACGGGACAGGCCCGGCCGCTTCGCCCAGGCCGGAAACGGGACCCTGTTTCTGGACGAAATCGGAGAGGTCAGCCAGGCTCTCCAGATCCGCCTGCTGCGAGTACTCCAGGAAAAGGCCTATGACCCCCTTGGCTCCTCCAGACCGGAAAAAACCAACGCTAGGATCATAACCGCCACCAACAGGGACCTGGAAGAAATGGTGCGGCAGAAACTCTTCCGCCAGGACCTGTACTACCGCATAAATATCGTGCGTATAGAACTGCCTCCCTTGAGACACAGAAAAGAAGATATCCCCCACCTGGCCCAGCATTTTGTAGACAGGTTCAACCGCCTCCAGAGAAAAGAGGTCCAGGGCCTTACACCCGAGGCCGTTTCTCTTTGCATGGCATACGACTGGCCGGGAAATATACGGGAACTGGAAAACATCATCGAAAGGGCCTTTGTGCTGTGTTCCCGGGGCAAAATCGGCATTGAACACCTGCCCGCGGAACTGACACTCAAGGATACTGAAATACCTGCGGACTTTCAGACCACAAAACACATCCTGGAGGCCAGGAGTATTGAAAAGGCCCTGGAACAGACCGGCAACAACAAAACCAGAGCCGCCAGGCTTCTGGGCATGCACAAGAGCACCCTGCACCGCAAGCTGAAAAAACTGAACATCCACACTCCATGACCTTCTCCCGCACACCCTGGAAACCACACCTACAGTAGCAAAAAAGCTACTATGATACCGCCCGACAGGCGCACTGATGCGACCATACATTTTGCAGATCAACCTGCCTTTATTTAAAAAACAAATTTATTTCAATATGTTAAATAGCTCAGCACCATAAAATCCAGTCGGCATATTAAATGCAACTCCCTGGACATGAAAGCGGCTGTAAGCACATGGCAGGACCGGGTGGCCCCGGTTTTTGATGTTTCCAACACTATTGTGGTGGTGGATATTGAATCCGGCGCAGTCAGCAACAGATGGTCTGAATACCTGGACGAAAACGACTCTTCAGCCAAAATACTCAGACTGGCCGGGCTGAAAATAGACATGCTGGTTTGCGGAGCCATCTCTAAGTCCCTTTGCCATCTTATCGCCGCCAGCGGAATTACAGTTGTGCCTTTTGTATCCGGGCGGGTTAACGAAGTCATACAGGCACTGATGGATGACAGACTGAATGAGGAACGCTTTGACATGCCCGGGCGGCGCAAATGCTTTTTCAATCCTGAAAAATGTTCTTTCAAAAAAAAGGAGGCCCATATGCCGGGCAGAGGAAAATCAGGTCAAGGTGCAGGACAGCCTGGTGGATGTGCCGGAAAAACCGGTCCAGGCCGTGGACAGGGCGGAGGCATGAACACCAGCGGATTTTGTGCCTGCCCTCAATGCGGACACAAGGTGGAACACGTAAAGGGCCACCCCTGCTATGAACAGACATGCCCCAGTTGCGGGGCGGCCATGAGCAGGGGGTAATTTTTGGTCTACCAGAAAAGGAGGTGTGCAAGATGCCGGGACTTAATGGAACAGGACCCATGGGACATGGTCCGGGAACAGGAAAAGGACTGGGGCGTTGCCGGGGCAGAATAAGAGCAGACGTTGCCGGAGAATCCCCTGCCCCTGAAAAGCCAGCTGTGACCACATTAGCTCAAGACGGACAAAGGCTTTGCTTGAGAGGCGGACAGAGAACCGGAAGATGCCGGGGCCGGGGCCGGGGACAGGGTAGATGCCCAGGAAGTTTTGAAAGATAAAAAAAACAGCAAAGAGCCGTTGCCGGGTATTTCAGGGGAAAACCTGCCAAACTGCCCGGCACTGGATTGCCTGACTGAAGCACAAACAACCAGGAGGAAGCCGGTATGAAAAAAATAGCTCTTATCGCCTGCAGCATGATCAGAGGCAGCAACCTGTGCCCTGGAGATGCCAAATGTTTCGTGGCCCTGGGCAGGAAAGAGGGCGAGTTCAAAAGATATGAAAACCAGGACGTTTCCCTGGTGGGCATTGTTGACTGCGGGGGATGCGAAGGCAACAAAAACCGTGTGGTCTGCAGCATGGCCCTTTTGAACATGCACCTCAAGGCCCTGAATGAAAAAGTGGACACAATCCACGTCAGTACCTGCATCATGAAATACTGCAAAAGAAAGGATGATCTAATAGAAGCCATCAGGCAAAAGGCCGGGGTGGAAGTGGTGGAAGGCACCCACGACTATATCCCTCCCTCCATATTCGAGCAAAGCTGAAAAACAAGGAAAAACTGATGATTATTGCTGTATCCTCACAGGGACAGGAGTTGAAATCCCCGCTTGATCCACGTTTCGGCAGGGCTGCTCATTTTATTTTATACGACACAGAAAACGATAGCTTTGCAATCCTGAACAATGAGCCCAGTCTAAACGCTGCCCAGGGAGCGGGCATCCAGGCCGCTCAGGCCGTATCCCGGGGCAAAGCCGAAGCGGTAATCACCGGGCATTGCGGACCCAAGGCCTTTTCCGCCCTCCAGGCAGGAGGCATAGCGGTTTATCTGTGCAAAGAAAATACCGTTGAAGAGGCCATCCAGGCTTACAAGAAGGGTCGCCTGGAACAGGCTGAAGAAGCTGACAGGTCCGGACACTGGTAAAAAGCGGGAGGCAATGATCTGATGCGCCTGGCCATAATCAGCGGAAAAGGAGGTACAGGGAAGACCACCGTGGCGGTGAATCTGGCCCTTTACCTGCAAAAGGAAGGGCAAAAGGTCTGCCTTGCCGACTGCGATGTGGAAGAACCCAATGCCCATTTCTTCCTGGATGCTGCCTGGTCCCGGGAGAACAGACAGACCGTTGCGGTCCCTGAAATAGACAACACAAAATGTCTGGGAGAATCGTGTCTGCAATGTGTCAACGAATGCCGCTTCAATTCCCTCATCTGGATAGCGGACAAGGTCATGGTCTTCCCGGAACTCTGCCACGCCTGCGGTCTCTGCTTTTTTTTATGCCCTGTGCAGGCCGTAGATGAAAGCACCAGGGAAATAGGTCTGGTGCGCCACGGCAAAGGCCGCGGCGTGGAGGTCTGCGGCGGCTTGCTGCGCATCGGGGAAGCCATGGCGCCCCCGCTTATCAGGCGTGTACTAAAAAGCACTCCAGGCCAGGGGATTGTCATTGCAGACGCACCCCCGGGAACTTCATGCCCGGTAATGGAAACCCTTCGCGACGTAGATTATGTCATCCTGGTGGGAGAACCCACCCCTTTCGGGCTGCACGACTTCAAAATCGCAGTGGAGCTTGTACGCAAGCTGGGCCTTGCATTGGGCACAGTGATCAACAGGGACGGCATGGGAGATGATCAAATGGAAAAATATATACGGCATGAAAGGCTCCCGCTACTGGCCAGACTCCCCTACAGCAGACAGGCTGCAGCGGCCTGCTCCAGGGCAGAGCCCCTTCTGGAGGCCATGCCTGAATTCAAAGAAATATACAGGAATATGTGGGAAAACTTGCAAAAAGAAATGCAGGCCGGGGGCAAATAAGCATCATGCAGGAAATCGTAGTCATAAGCGGCAAGGGCGGCACCGGAAAAACCAGCCTGGTGTCCGGGCTGGCAGCAACAGGTACCCGGCAGGTACTTGGGGACTGTGACGTGGATGCAAGCGATCTGCATCTGATTATGGCCCCGGAAATACTTGAGGCCCACGAGTTCATCAACGGACAGCAGGCTCAAATAGTCCCGGACCTGTGCACAGGTTGCGGTCTGTGCCGCGCATACTGCCGATTTCAGGCCATTTCGGAAGATTACCGGGTCATGCAGGAACATTGTGAGGGATGCGCCCTTTGTCTCCACGTCTGCCCTGAATCCGCGGTAAGCATGCATGACAGGCATTGCGGCCAGTGGTTCAGTTCCAGCACGAGATTCGGCCCCATGATCCATGCCAGCCTGGGCATTGGACAGGAAAACTCCGGCAAACTGGTATCCATTGTCCGAAAAAAGTCGCACCAGACGGCACAGGAAGAAGCCGCGGAAAACGTGCTTGGCGATGGCGCTCCCGGGGTGGGCTGCCCGGTGATAGCGTCCCTGACCAATGCGGACATGGCCCTGCTGGTTACTGAGCCCACCAGAAGCGCCTTTGCTGATTTGCGCCGGGTGTTCGACCTTACCAGACATTTCAAAATCCCCTGTCTGGCAGTAATCAACAAGGCTGACCTCAACCCGGACATTACCGTGGAAATTGAAAGATTCTGCCTGGAATACGGCCTGGGCGTCCCTGTAAAGCTACCCTATGATCAGGATTTCACCAGAGCCCAGATTCAGGGCCAGAGCATTGTGGAGTACCATCCTGAAAAATGGACCCGGCCCATGCAGGACATCTGGAAATCGGCAGCAAAAATTTTAAAGCATAAAAACAACCCAGGGAGAAACAAAAATGAGTGATAAGGCATGCGGCAGCTGCAGCACTGCATCAGACTGTCAGAGCAGGTCAAAGGAACAGGAAAAGGACCGGAAGCTTGCCCACAGCCTCAGCCGGATAAAACACAAGGTGGTGGTCCTGTCCGGCAAAGGGGGAGTGGGCAAAAGCAGCGTAGCTGCCAATGTGGCAGCAGAACTTTCCCTGTCCGGCTGCAGGGTTGGCCTTGTGGACGTGGATGTTCACGGCCCGAGCATTCCCAGACTTTTCGGCCTGGAAGACTCCCGTCCGGTAACCAGGGACCAAAAACTTGTCCCGGCAATGTGGAACGGTCAACTTTTGGTCATGTCCCTGGGCTTTCTGCTGCAAAGCAAGGAAGATTCGGTCATCTGGAGAGGTCCGGTAAAGATGGGGCTGATCAGGCAATTCTTAGAAGACGTGGACTGGGGAGACCTGGATTACCTCATTGTTGACTGCCCCCCGGGCACCGGGGACGAGCCCCTGTCCGTGGTTCAGCTTCTTGGTCACGAGGCCCACGCCCTGATAGTCACCAGCCCCCAGGACGTGGCTGTTGACGATGTACGCCGTTCAGTGAATTTCTGCCGCCACACCGGCAACCAGGTCCTGGGCATAGTGGAAAACATGAGCGGTTTTGTCTGCCCCAGATGCGGGGAAGAAGCTCACATTTTTTCCAGTGGAGGAGGCCAGAAGCTGGCTCAGGAGATGCAGGTGCCCTTTCTGGGCGGCATCCCTTTGGATCCGGACATGGTCAAGGCTGCCGATGAAGGCATGCCCTTTATTGCCAGGCAGGCCGAAAGTCCGGCCCTGTCCGCCCTGCAAAAAATCCTGGAACCCATAAAACAACTGCAGGGACAAAAAGATTTTTTCCAGGACCAACTGTCCAACCTACAGGCATCACCTCCAAACACACCGGATTCAGTCAGGCCTCAAAACGGGGCCGTAAAAATTGCCATCCCCCTGGCCCAGGGCAGACTGTGCCAGCACTTCGGTCATTGCGAACTTTTCGCCCTGTTTAGCGTAAATACCGAAGATAAAACCATCCTGCACCAGGAGCAGCTCACCCCGCCGCCCCACGAACCCGGGGTTCTGCCCAATTGGCTGGCCGAGAAGGAAGCAGGCCTGGTAATTGCCGGGGGGATGGGCTCAAGAGCCCAGGATCTGCTCAGGGAAAAAGGAATCAGGATTATCACCGGTGCACCGGAAGGTACTGCTGAAGAAATCGTCAAATCCTGGCTGGATGGAAACCTGGTCACCGGTCAAAACGCCTGCGATCATTAAAAATAAAACCTGCGCCTGCGGCATTTCTGCAGGCGCAGACCCTGAAAACCCTACCCCCTGTCCAGGCTGCGCACCGGCCAGACATAAAACCCGGAGTCAGGCTTGAAGCCCACCCCCACAGCCCCTTTCTTCAGGTATAAGGCGTAAGCCCAGTCCGGCTCAAAAAAACTGGTGGTTGAAGACCAGTACCCGTCCAGCAGATCCGTAAACGGATGTTCCTCAGGCAGGGCCGGTGAATGGGCGGAGGCATCCACCAGGGATTCCAGTTCGTTGATATTGGGCAGCCGCCACTCACTGTCCCCTTTTAATTGTTGTACAGTATCCAGAGCCTGTTGCCAGCTTACGGCCCTGCCTGCAGATTCTCCCGGATCAAGCCAGATCAATCCCGTCAGGTGATCCGTTATCTCCCGGCCCTGCCTGCTGAAGCGCGGCACAGGCCAGGGCTGCCCGGCTGATATATCCGGGTCCTGCCCGGTCCCGGCGCATTCTATCACCTCTCCCCGGGTGTTAAAGCACTCTGTCTGCCCGGTGCAGGGAATGTGCCGGGAGTTGCCCCGCACCGGCCAGGCCAGGTAGCGCTGCTCTTTGCCACCGTAAAACATCCTTGCCCCTTCCAGATGCACATACCAGGCATATGCCGGGGCCAGGGCCGAAGAGGTGGAAGTCCAGTACCACCCCAGGAATACATCAGTAAAAGGATGGCCTGCCGGAAGGGCCGGCTTTCTTTGTCCGTGGGAAATAACGGAACGTATCTCTCTTCTGTTGGGTAGTCTCCAGTCATTGTATCCGTCAAAGCCCTCCCTGTTCATCTCCTTTACTTCATCCAGGGCCTGCTGCCAGGTCAGGGGAAAATCAAAAAAATTGGCCTTGAGGGTCCATTCAAGGTTGGTCAGTTCATCGCGTACACGGTTCTTGCTTAATGAAACAAACCTGGAAGATGGCCACGCAACCCCGAGTCTAAAGGCCGCGTCCTGTCCGGTGCCATGGCAGGGTATTTCCCTGCCGTAAACATCATAACATTTTCCCAGGCCGGTCCGAATTATATTCAAAGTCATTTATTCTCCTGTACTTTATGAAGTCTGAACCATGCCTTACGCGATACGCCACTATTTTATTATATCTGCCAAATACGGCGGTTGGCAAGCTCTCAACAGACAGACAATCAATGTGTCCCGCTGACAATCTTCCAAAGCGCAGGCCCCGGGAAACCCAAGGAAAAGCCGGCATCACTTCCTTTAAATGTAACCCTTCAAGGAGGAGGTATGCCAATTTGCCTGTCTGCCAGGCGGGTAAAGCCTTGCTGGGAATCTTTATTCTTCAAAACCGTGTGTGCGGAGCACCCGTGTGTAGCCTGAAGGCTTCCCGTGCCTAAGAAGATTTTTTTGGCACGGGCAACTTCGTTGCTCACGGTTGGGGAGTAACGCCTGAAGTCTATTCTCGGTGGCGATTGCTGGCACCCCCTGAACGGTTACCTTTAAATTTGTGCTTTACCCTGAAGCAGCATGAGCCTATACATATAACAATCTTTTCAAACGACTTTCAAGATGAAGGCTTATTTCATATCCATGGAACACACCAGCAATAACCAGAACTCTGCTGTGAAGCAGCAACCCCGGCTCAGCAGACTGAACCCCGCCAACTGGAGCTTGCAGAACAAGTTTATGCTGGGCTCGGCTGTAATCATGCTCATGTGCTGCCTCGTGGCGGCCATTGCCATTTATTACCATCAAAAAAAGGAACTCGAGGCCCAGGCCCTGGCCAGGTCCGAACTGGTCATGGCCGGGGTGGAAGCCAGCAGGAAGTATGTCCGTGAAGAACTGCGGCCCAGAATGTATGAACTCATGGGGGAGGATCATTTCGTACGCGAGGCCATGTCCACCTCCTACGTGGGCCGTGCGGTTATGGACAGATTCGCCCCGGAACTGCCGGGGGTGCGCTACCGCAGGGTGGCCTTGAATGCCCGCAACCCCGAGTACGAAGCCAATATTATTGAACAGGACATGATCGACTATTTCCGTAAAAACCCTGAGGCAGAAGAGTGGCAGGGCATTGTTGATCATGACGGATACGCCCATTTTCAGCGTTTCAAGCCGGTTGTATTTGAGAGCGAATGTCTGCATTGCCATGGTCGGCCTGAGGATGCTCCCAGAGAACTACTGGAAATGTACGGCTCAGAACATGGCTTCGGTCGGAGTCCAGGGGAGATTGCCGGTGTAGTTTCCATTGACATGCCGGTGCAGGAAGCCCTTTCCCAGGTAAAGGAGAGGGCGGTTTCAGTTTTTGTGGTGGTCTTTGTAGCCCTGTCCCTGATATTTGCAGCCATGGGGATACTTTTCAACCGCATAGTGATAACCAGCCTGCGTGGTCTGCTGAAGGACTTTCAGGAAGCAACAGGAACCCAGCCCGGAGATCACGGCCGGGACGAACTGGGCAGGCTGGGTGCCGGATTTGACAGCATAATGCAGGAACTTCACGATTCCCGGTCCAAACTGCAGAACTGGAACAGGACCCTGGAGGAGGAGATCGCCAGGGTCAGACAGGACCTGGAAAACACCCAGGAACGCCTGGTGCACAATGAAAAACTGGCTGCCCTGGGCAGGCTTACCGCCAACATCACCCACGCCATCCGCAATCCCCTGACCGCCATGGGCGGATTTGCCAGGCGGCTGGAAAAGACCGCCCAGAAGGACAAAGAACGTGAGTACGCCGGAATTATACTAAAGGAAATGCGCCGTCTGGAAGAGATCCTGAACGATATAGTGGTCTTTTCCCAGGACAGGTGCTGCACGGACTTTGAACTGCACAATCCCCGGGAGGTCCTCCAGGAATATCTGGAAGAACACCGGGACCAGATCACCGGACAACATATTGAAGTCCTTTTTGATATTGCACCAGACCTGCCCCGGATTCTCATGGACCGGAAAAAAATCCATCTGATCCTGGACAACCTCATCAGCAATTCCATGCACGCCATGCCTCAGGGAGGTCAAATCCACATCACCGCCGGCAGCTCCAGGGCACAAAATGGTCAGGACCTGGTGAAAATAAGCCTGACCGATACCGGCCCCGGCCTGCCTGAGCAGGTCCTGGCAGTACTCTTTGAGCCCTTCACCACCACCAAGGACCACTCTCTGGGCACCGGCCTGGGCCTGCCCCTGTGCAAAAAAATCATGGAGGAACATGATGGTTGGATAGAAGGCGAAAACCTCCCGGACAAAGGCGCGGCCTTTTATCTATATTTTCCATTGCCCCCGGAAAACCAGGCCTGAGCATATACCAGAAAAGCTGGCTTTGCAGAGGTATATCTGCAATTTTCCCTTGTGTTTTGCACAATCCTTTTTCTGTGCTTACGCCGATAATCGGCATCAAGTCACAAGCAAAAAAGCTGGAACAGTTCCAGTGCCAAACGCTGCACCCCCGCCATAACTCAAGATTTCCTTTTTTATGACAGGGTTTCAATGGTAAGTCTGATAGCGCCTTGACATACTCCAACCCCTGCAATACAACACGTATTGCAGAATAGACATTTCGCCAGCGGGAGGGATTAATACCATGACGTTAAGCGTTCGGCTGGACGAAAACACCAGGCACAAACTGCAAAAGACAGCTGAAGCTCTGCGTGTTACCAGGACCGAAGTAGTTCGCAGGTCGCTTCAAGAATACTGTGAAAGAACTCTCAAAGAAATCGAGCAAAGCCCCTACGAACTGATCAAAGATCTGGCCGGATCTGCAGCCAGCGGGCAAGGCGATCTTTCTACCCGGGGAGAGGAAATTATGCGCAGGCGCTTTGGGAGAAACCAATGATTCTGATGGATACTGGACCGCTGGTGGCCTTTTTTGATCGTTCCGATGCCTGTCACCACAACTGCCTGGACATTCTAAAAGAGGTTAAGGGCCCCCTGATTTCTGTCTGGCCGGTTCTTACAGAAGCCTTTTTTTATTCCTGTCTTGACATATTCGCGATCAAAATAAGATATAACTCCACTATGCTTTGACAACTTGACCTTGTTTTGTGTTATAAGAACCTGCAATGCATAAAACATAGCATAATAGGATCT
>NZ_QYZY01000351.1:0-1933 GCF_003838035.1 Desulfonatronospira sp. MSAO_Bac3
AGGCTAAAGAGCGAATCCCAAAATTCCTCAATTCCTGAATCCCTCAATCCCTTAATTCCTCAATCCCTTAATTCCAGAATCCCAGAATTCAGAATTCCAATTATCGCCCTCACCGCCCATGCCATGCAGGGCTACCGGGAGCAGTGTCTGGAGGCGGGGATGGATGACTACCTGACCAAGCCGCTGGAGCCGGTCCAGTTGGCGGAGATGCTGGATAAGTGGCTGGGGAAGGAGGAGGCGGAGTCCCGGGATCATTCCCATGGGGATGAGCCTGGTTCCGCTGGGTGGCCGGAAGGCAAAGCAGGAGAGGAAGCCGGCGGGAACACTGGCGAGGAACGGGCTGCGGCGCAGGGGGGGGGTGACCTCCCGGTGTACGACAGGGAGAAGTTGTTGGAGCAAATGAGCGGTGACCAGGAATTTATCCAGGTGATTGTGCAGATGTTTGTGGAGCAGAACACGGAACGCCTGGAAGTTCTGCTGCGGGCCATCATTGACGGTGATCTGGCCGCGGTGCGCGACCATGCCCATGCGATCAAGGGCTCGGCCTTGTCGGTCAGCGCCAATGCCCTGGCGGAAATGGCCAGCCGGTTGGAAGTTGCCGGGAGGGATGAAGACCTTGCCGCCTGCACGTCCCTGGGGCCGCGGGTGGAATGGGAATTTCAGCGGCTGCTTTCCGAACTTGGCGTCATGAAGCCGGGATGAGTTAGTTACATAACATGTTGCATTTTCATGGAGATTGGTAATGAACCAAAGGCAAACACCTGAAGAAGCGGCCCACCCCCCCCGATTGTCCCCTGAAAAAAAATCAGGTTCGAACCAGCGCAAGGGCAGCCCGGTGGTGCTGGCCATTTCTCTGTTTGCCATGCTACTGGGGCTCTTTGTTCTGATCGGCGTCATCCTGGCCAATTTTGAATCTGATCGCCGCAAGCAGCAGGAAATTGAACTCGTACAACAGGCATTGGACGGCATGAAGGCGTCCCTGTCGTCCCGGTTGTCCGCGAACATCTACAAGGTCTCCGCGGTGAAAGCCCTGGTGGCCATGAACCCCGATCTGACCCAGGATGACTTTGCCCGGGCCATGGAGGTCCAGTTTCGCGGGGAAAACGATTTGCGGAACATCGGTCTTGCCCGGGACATGGTCATTCAGTTCATGTACCCCATCGAAGGCAACGAGGCCGCCGTCGGCCTGGACTACAGGACGCTCCCCGACCAGATCGAGGCCGTGGAGCTGGCCCGAAGGGTCAACGAGATCGTGCTTGCCGGTCCTCTGGCGCTTGTCCAGGGCGGAGAGGGACTTATTGCCCGGATTCCCATCTCCAGAAGGGACGAAAGCACAGGCCGGGAAGCATTTTGGGGCATGGCCTCGGTGGTCATGAACAGTGACGAAATTTTTGCCGGAGCAGGAATACGGGACGAGCAGGATGGTTTGCGCACCGCCATTCGGGGCAGGGACGCTCTCGGAGACGGGGGCGATGTTTTTTTCGGCGATCCCCAGGTTTTTGAAAATGCTCCGCTGACCAAGGTGATGGAACTTCCCCATGGAAGCTGGCAAATCGCGGCGATACCCTCCGGGGGATGGCATTCCTCCGCGATAATCCTCACACCGCTGATATGGCTCTATGTTCTTGGAGCCGGGACCATTCTTTCCTTTACCGCGCTCATCGTGTTCCTGCTCCGCAAAAGAGAGCGGATTGAAAACGAGCGAAAAAACCTGACCCACAGCCTTGAAGTCATCTTGAACCAGACAAGCGACTTTATCTACTATAAAGATATCAACAGCAGATTCATTTTTTGCAGTCAGACCCTGGCTGATATTACAAACCATGCGCACTGGAGGGAGATGATCGGCAAGCACGATTTTGAGGTGTTTCCTCATGATACGGCAACTATTTACAATGAAGAAGAAAAACCTGTCTTCAATGAAGGAAAGCCG